>CAZNNK010000992.1:0-2711 GCA_964574085.1 uncultured Coleofasciculus sp. | reverse complement strand
CTCTTACACCATTTCTGAATCACCCGAAGGACAAACTCTAAAGCCTTATGGTGTTTTGCTTCTATCGCGACTGCCGTTTACGCTAGTCGAGCATCAGTACTCGGCGCACAAGCGGGTGCTGGTGGGAACCTGGCAGATTAACGGGCGATCGCTACATTTAGCCGTCGTACATCTGACCAGCAATCGCGCCCGCAATGCCCTTGAAGTCCGGACACATCAACGTTCCGTATTGCTGAATTATCTCAAAACGCTGCCAGGAGAGAGTTTCATTGTTGGAGATTTCAACAGTAGAGGGGATGAGCCAGAGGAGGAGTTGAGCCAAAGCGGTTTGGTTGATGTTTGGACGCTGCTGCATCCTGATGATCCAGGCTACACCTTTGACCCAGAACGTAACCCGCTAGCCGCATTGATGAGTTTGAACGGTGAGGCGGCGCGGTTTGATCGCATCTTGCAGCGCAGTGAGGATGGGTGCTGGATGCCCCGTTCGATGGAGTTGTTCGCCTGCGAACCCGTAACGGATACTCAAGGAACCCTTTACCCCTCCGATCATTTCGGCATCCGTGCCGTTTTGGACTACTCAACGCCCACAACAGCAGCGTTGCAGGCAGTGCTACCAGTCTATCGCAGTGCAGTTGTGGTGATTCCCTCGGCTGAAATATTACCTGCGATTCAAGCAATTCGCCGCCGTTACGATCGCAGGTTTGACCGTTGGATGCCGCACATCAATCTACTGTATGGCTTTGTGCCAGAGGAGTATTTTGAAGAAGCAGCGCAAGCGATCGCACTTGCACTTGCCCAATGGCAACCCTTTGAGGTAACACTCACCAGCTTTGAGACATTCACCCACCGCTCTAGCTGTACGGCATGGTTGCGCCCCGTTGCCCAACCCCCAGATGCACTCCATCAGTTGCAAGCCGTTCTCCAGCAGTTGTTCCCGCAGTGCGACGAGCAAAGCAAAAAGTCAGCAGCAGGGTTTACACCGCATCTGAGCGTCGGTCAGTTTCCCACTGCCCAAGAAGCCAAAGCCCAGCTCCCTTCCTGGCATCCAGTGAGTTTTCTGGTAGATTCCGTAGCGCTGATTAGCCGTCGCGGTGATGAGCCGTTTGAGGTGCGATACAGGGTGCATTTAGGGCAAGAGAGCAAGGATTGTAGAGACGCGCCATGGCGCGTCTGGGAAGCTGGGGAAGAGAAGACTAACCTAATGCAGCGACTGAACAACCTCGAACCCAAGCTGAGTCAGGCGCAATGCCAGCATCGCGAAACCATTTTGGCATTAGTCGAGCAAGCTTGTGCCGAGTGTTTGGGTTTCCCGGTATCCCTGCATCGAGTAGGTTCGGCACGTTTGGGTGTGCAGAGTCCGCAAAGCGATTTGGACGTTCTTTGCCTGATTCCGGCGTATCTGTCTGGGGAGGCGTTTTTGGAAAGCGTGGGACAGCGCCTGGAGGGATTATGCGATCGCGCCCAAGTCGTCTCATCTGCCAAGATACCTCTGTTAAGGATGGGATTTGAAGGCGTGTCTGTTGATCTCCTGTATGCCCGCTATCCTTCTGATCTAGGCACAGTTGAGCCGTTCACAGAGGCAGCACGACCCTTTTTTGATCCAGTGAGTTGGAAAGCACTGGTGGGTTGTTTGGAAGCTGATATCCTTACAGATATAGTACGCCAGTATGTACCGCTAGCGTCTTTCCGTCAGCTATTGCGGGCAGTGCGGGCGTGGGCGAAGGCACGCCAAATTCATGGTAATGCTTGGGGGTTTCTGGGCAGCTTCTCCTGGGCATTGCTTGCGGCTTGGAGTTGCACTCGTTACCCCCAACCTGATGCGGATACAGGGCTTGAGGCATTACTTGCCCATTTTTTCCAGGTACTCAACCAACAGGATTGGAATAAGCCTGTAGCCTTGACCCCAGCAGGTAAACAATACCAAATGTTGCCATACGACTGGCTACCTATAATTACCTCCATTGAACCCTGTCAAAATAGTGCCCGTAATGTGACGCGATCGACTGCCCAGATTTTGCGCCGCGAATTGGAGCGAGGGGCGGCAATTTCAAAGCAAGTGTTGGCTGGTAATATAGGTTGGGATGCTCTTTTCGAGTTAGCTGATTTACAGACGCAATCCGATTGGTTCTTGGTGCTGACGGCAACCTGTGACAACAACGATCGCTTGTCAGCTTGCTGCGGGTGGCTGGAAGGTCATGCGATCGGATTGGTCATCGCTCTGGAACAGCAACTCGATCTGTATGTTAGACCTTGGACTGGGATTCTGAAAGGGCAAAACAGGATTTGCGCGGTGTTAGGATTAAACTCTTCCCAAGACTTTGATGATGTTGCAATTGAGCAGGTTGGTCGAGATTTTGTTCTTCAGTTCAATGCTGATTCTAATGGCAGTATGTTGGAGTGTGTGGCGTGCGATCGCGTTACACTTGTCCAATATGTAAACCTGCCTGCCAAATAACTAGAGCGCCAGTCTAGTAATCAAAATCGATACTAGAATCTACGACAATCTGTAAATGTTTGTGGAAATTTGTCAAGTTAGCCGGGAATATATTAACAGTAGAATCCTTGTTTAATAAGGCTTTCAGGTAGTTTAAGATAGAGGCGGATAAAAGAGGGTACTATCTAGAGGGGACTACCTGTCGGGAATAGCAGTGCTAATCGCTTTTCCCGGAGTTTAGCCTCTTCAGTACAAATCTCTTCAATCTGCTTTACAA
>CAZNNK010000991.1:0-2718 GCA_964574085.1 uncultured Coleofasciculus sp. | reverse complement strand
GTTATGCACAACAACCCCCGCCACACCCTGGGGATGATGCACCAGAGGGAACTGTTCCCGCCGGAAGTCGTGGTCCTTGTCCGGATATCCAGCAACCTCTGACGCCTTTGGTTTTAGTTACTCAAGAGTCTGCGGATTCAGACCAGCAATTGCGCTGGGGATTTACGACTCAAGAACATCCCACGTTTGGGTTTTATGTGCCTTATGCACCAGAGTCTATTCGTTCGGCTAAGTTTTCCCTGCAAACTCGACGGGGTGAGACAGTCTATGAAATGCCGTTATCCCTGACTGAAATACCTGGAGTTATTTCTATTGTGCTTCCGACAACGGCGGCGGGGTTGAAAAAGGGTGAGTGGTATCGTTCGTTTTTGCATGTTGATGTGTATTGTACGCCGACAACTCCTGCACAAAAGGATTCGACGTTTGCTTGGGTGAAACGGAAAGATGTTGATTCCAGGTTAGGGGAACTGTTGGGGACGGCGACACGAGAGGAACAAGCGATACTTTATGCCCAACATGGTTTTTCTTTTGAGGCGCTGATGATTTTGGCTGAAGGGAAAAATCAACAGGAGTGGGATGATCTGTTGCGCTTTCTGGGGCTGGAACACGAGTTCAGGAATTGAAATTGATACGAGTTTTGCTGAACAGCGGTTACGATGAGCCGGCGAAGACAGCGCAACTACAAGCGCAATTACGAATGGGTTGTGATTGTGGGTAATGGAGGTGGTGATTCTAATTGTAGTGGTGCGATATATCGACTTTTAACCACACTCGTTGGCTTCCAGGGTGGATGCCAATAGACCTCTTGAATCACCGCTTTATTCTCATCCGGCGACCATTGGAAACTGACAACACTGATATTATTACAGCCGACAATTTCTTCGCCTTCTTGTAGCCAGCGATTTCGCCATAACCACGATAGAGAACCGAATAAAAGCTTTCGCCATAAGGGTGACTTCTGGTGTGATTCTGGTTGGGGATGTCGCTTCAGCCAAGGAACGGGTTCAGCTTTTTGGCGTTTACTCCATGCTGTTCGATACCGCCAGTCGGGTTGCGATCGCTCATCCTTGAGGGCGACTTGCCAAGCGATGTCCCAGTTACCACTCGGCGCATGGATTTGCTGCCAAAAGGGTCCGAGACTGGGGACTGGCACATCTTGGATTTTCACCTTACCGGGAGTGGCGATCATTTCCACCAGTTGCGGCGGGTGCTGCCATCCGACCCAATATTCCGGTTGTTCTAATGCCAGTGATTTAACTTTGGTATGAACTAAATACGTTTTCAACTCAGCATTTTTGATGGAACTGGAGGTTAACTGTACCAACACCGATGCCGAGTCATGATTGTCCCTCTCTTCAGCTTCCCAGACATAGCCGACTGCTTGTCTCTGGAGTTTCCCACGCAGATTAGACCAGTAGTTGAGGCGAACCACGTAGCCATAGTGAATATCCCCCGACAGCAACACGATGCGATCGCGTCGCTGAAATAGGGCGGTTAGTAGCTTACTAAAGGCGACATCGTGAAAGTTCCACGAATCCCCCACATCTGTGCCAAATACTTTACCCTGATGCCAATGCCACTGTTGGGCAATATCCACTAACGACGCATGGATCAGGTTGGTTGGTAAAACAATTAACGTGGCTTCAATCTTCGACTTACCCGCCGCTTTTAGCTGATCGGTTGCTTCTAGGGGATTTTCAATCTGCTGGTCAAAGGCTGTCGGGGATAATAGCATCGGCGGCGCGATCGCCTGATCCTCTCCCATGGGAAAACCGCGCCACGTCCGCGTATCTAATACGATAACTTCGTGCTTAAAACTTCTAACGCTATAGTGCCAGGTTAAAGTTGGAGTACCATCTGAATTATTCCGATTCAGAATTAACACCGCTCCATCCTGTTTCAACTTCGGCAATCCTGTTTCGGCTTCAATGTCAGGGACTCCCAAATACTGTCCCATCGTTTCCCAGGCGGATGCATCTGTCCCGGCTGATTCTGACCATTGTTGCAACGCTTGCAAGAATTTTTCTCCCGGTTGTCCCGAGGTAAACTGTTCCGGTGTATTTCCCCACGCCTGACACAGGGCATAAGCTAATAGTCCATTTTGGACGATCTGTCTGCCCAGAGGCTTACCCAAAACCCGGTTACACCACTCCCGATTCAAATACCAATCATCGCTAACATCGTGGTCATCAAAGACCATATAAGTTGGCACATTCGCTAGCGATCGCCTGACTTGCCACAAATACCTGGAAAAGTCCTGAATGGCGTCAACTTCCTCATCCCATGATTTCGGTTTTTTCCCCCTTGTCTTGCCTTTGGTCAAGGGGTTGACCCACAGGATTGGCGACCAAGAAAACAGATACATCGCCAAATATTCACCCAAACTAAACAGATGGCTTTTGGCGCGTTGGGGTTGATTTTCCAGCATCGCGGTTAAGCCAGCACAATTTTGGGCAATTTCTGTGCGCTGTCCCGGTTTCCATTCACTCACTTTTTTCCGGGAATACCCCTTGACAAAATCACCTTTATAGGGTAATTCTTCCTCCCAACCGAGTAACGTAGTCCCGACATCACTCAGGGCGGCTAACAGGGAATCAGCGACATCATCGGCATAAATTTGGTCTCCGGTTAAAAAGAGTTGATGAGGTCGATGATTGGGTTGATCGGCTGACTGTTCAATCAAACCATCCAGCAGGGGTAGGGCATCTTGTCCGTTAC
>CAZNNK010000990.1:0-2721 GCA_964574085.1 uncultured Coleofasciculus sp. | reverse complement strand
AATCCGTCCCCGCCGAGCGTCCTCGGAGATATCGCGGAGGATATTGGTTAACTGCTTGGCAATCCCTAACGCGATCGCTTCCTCTATCGGATTCGTGTCAAATTTATTATTCCAAGGCGTTTGATTCCAAGCTAAGTCAAATCCTAGCACCGGACTGGTCATTAACCCCACCGTACCCGCCACACGATAGCAGTACAGCTTCAGTTCTTCAAAGGTTTCATAACGGCTGCGAGATAAGTCCATCCGTTGACCCGCAATCATATCCCGAAACGGTTGAATATCCATCGGGAATCGTTGCAACGTATCCACTAACGCCACATCCGCGTCCTCGATTGGCTGTCCCGCGAAAACAGATTCTAACTGCTGTTCCCAGCGATCCAAGGTTTCCGGTGTGGTTAAACGGGCTTGGGGACCATCCACCAGTTCATCGGTTCGCCGACACCAGAAGTAGATTGCCCATATCGCACGCCGCTTTTGTTCTGGCATCAGTAAGGTAGCCAGATAAAACGTCTTGGCGTATTTTGCTGTAATCTGACGACAGATTTCATAAGCCTCAGATTCAGGAACCAGCTTTCTCATGGGCGGAGATTTAGGCAATTGAAGCATTCGTTGCAGGTAATTCGGTTAGGGGCGAAGGAGTCGATCCTGGATTAAGTCATAGCAGTTAGCTGTCAAAAGAAGTCAAAAGAATGGTACTGACTCCTATAGTCGAGAAACACGTTTCCCAGAACCCAAGCTCAAGTACGCTAAAATTTAGCGGGTCAGTCTTGGAACCCAGTTCAACGGAACGCCAGCTTCCAGCCCATAGACAAAAAACAGCTTCTCGCCGATTTTAGTTCCAGGGCTTGGCTGGGATAGTTACGGTAAAGACGGATAGTGGGGTTAGGATAATGAATTTTTCTCTTAGCCCGCCCCGACAACCTCTTTACTGTCCACCTGCTTAAACACCCGTTGACTTGACCCTCCTGACTCATGACGCCTGACCATCACCTGCGATGTCAGCTTACCAGAAAGTACGGCACCCTCCATACTGGCAAGGTAACGTTGCATGGTGTAATCACCAGTCAAGTAAAAATTGGGGATGGGCGTTTCTTGGGAGGGACGATGGGCTTGTCGTCCCGGAATGGCTTTGTAAACCGAACGAGGGGTTTTGACAATGTGATACTTGAGCAACTGGGCTGGGTTATCACTATCAAAATGTTTGGGGAAGAGTTGCTTGAGTTCTTCCAGCGTCGCCGCCACAATATCCTGATCGGATTTACCAATCCAATCTTTCGCTGGGGCGAGGACTAACTCCAACATCGAACGGTCAGGGTTGGCATATTCTCGACAGGTATTGCTCATGTCAGCATATACTGACAAAAGGGGCGATCGCGAAAAGAGTAGATGGTCAATATCTGTTAATTTCCGGTCAAACCACAGATGTAGGTTAATCACCGGAACCCCTTCTAACCCTTCTAGCTTATTGAAGAACTCCATCTCGCGCCAGGGTTGAGGCATGATTAACTTTAAGGGATCGACAGGCATTGCCGAGACATAAGCGTCCGCCGTCAGCACTTCGTCCCCATGTTCACCCCGAATCAAAAATCCTTGTACTGTCTGATCCGGATTGAGTAAAAATTCTTTTACCGGAACATTTAATCGTACCTCCCCACCCCTTGCCGTAATATAGTCTACCAAGGGTTGACAGAGGCGCTCCGTTGGGGAACCATCCAGGAATGCCATTTTTGACCCATTCTTTTCCTGGAGAAAGCGATTCAGTGCTGTCAACACCACCGTTGCCGAAATTTCATCGGGGTTAATAAAGTTCAGGGCTTTCGCCATGGCGATAAAGACTTGCTTTTCCACCCGTGGCGGTATAGTTTGACGCTGTAACCACTCGGAGAAGGAATATTGATCCATCTGTTCAACATACTTCTGACCATTAATAATGGCAGGAATCAAACCCAAGCCAAACCGGATCTTCTCCGACCAGGTCAGCATATCGTTATTCCGCAGAATCGCAATAATTCCATTAATCGGTGCCGGTAAATCCGGGAAATCAAACCGAGAGTAGGTACCCGGTTTCTCTGGCTGATTGAAAATCATGGTGTGGTCTTTCCACTGTAGCCGATCCTCAATCTCTAGCTCCTTAAAGAGCTGTAGCATATTGGGATAGGCACCAAAGAAGATATGTAACCCGGTTTCGTACCAGTCTCCGTCTTCGTCTTGCCAAGCGGCAACTTTTCCGCCGAGAACGTCCCGACGTTCTAAAACAATAGGGGTGTGACCTGCATCCGTGAGATATTTGGCACAGGAAAGTCCAGCTAAACCCGCTCCAGCGATCGCAACTCGCATCTGATAGTAATACTCTTTAGTTAGGTGCTTGTCGGTGTACTCTGGATTTCATTATACTTTGCAATCCGTTACATTTGGTCAAAACTGTCGCCGACTTCCTAGAATTAGCGAAGAGGCGAGGGGGTGGAGAAGCGCAGGGGTTCCAGGTGATCCAGGGGTTCCAGGGGCTGAGGTGCTGGGTATAAAAATCTGCTATCTTGAGACCGCAACCTCTGGTGATTGGGAAAGTTTTGAGTGTTGAGGAGTGTAGGGACGGGTCATGAAACTTTCTATTTCGCTATTGATGATAACGTTTCTACAAAACCCGCCCTGACTAAGTGTTGAGTTAACTCCCCCATCTCCCCCATCTCCCCCATCTCCCTCATCTCCCCCATCTCCCTCATC
>CAZNNK010000989.1:0-2731 GCA_964574085.1 uncultured Coleofasciculus sp. | reverse complement strand
AACTGTTGTTCCAGACGTTCCGGCGGAACGTCTCTACCATAAGATGTGTCCTAACCGCTATAGCGGTTGCTATACTACCAAAAGCGCTGTATCTGAACTCTCAACTCTAATGGGATGGTATCTGCTGGGGAAATGCTATAGACTGGCTCTCTATTTGAATCTCAGTTGCAGCCACACCCGTTCGTTGGTTCAGTTCCTCCACCACGAAGTTAGGCACTCCACCTTGAGCCAGACAACAATCCCGCACCGCTAGCAGGAAGCCTTGAATCGCAGCGGGGGTTCCTTCCACATAGTCGGCTTTGTTTAAGAAATTGCGCCATTTTTGCTCATCGCTACCGTAAATATCAACTAAGTGCAAACCCGCTAAATATTCGGCGATGGGATCAACCGCAAAACGGACTTGATCTTGAGCCGGACCAATAATTTGAATTAAACCTAGACGTTCTTTAAGATAATTGAGGTGTATTTCGGGTTCATCACCTCCTAGGGCATTGAGGGTATCTTGGCGTTTGGCTGGTGTGGGTCGATATTTGAGTCTTAGACATTCCCAAGCGATGATTTTGGCATCTTTCTGTACTGTACAGTTATCCAATGTATCGCTCACAACGTTTTGGTTGAGTTCATTCAAGTATGAAAGCATTAATTCAGGAATATTGTCGGGTAAATCCTGTTTACCTGTGCCTTCTTTAGCCGCAATCATCTGTTCGGCAAACAGCCTTGCCAGCAGCACTGTAATATTACGTTGTCCCACCATCAGAGAAAGTTGCCGACAGGCATCAAAGTATTCCGCATCGTCAAATAAATCCCGTTTACCCTGTTCAGTGAGGTAAGCTTCCATAAACGAGGAAAGGCGATTACCAGCAACTCGCATCGGTTGAATTTTTGTCTTGGTCACGCCACCCAGTTTTTCTGCAAATCGGGAGGTGACAATTAAACTGTTAATTGGGAAATCAGGCTGAGCCGGACAGATAGCACGGCGGGTGTCTTCGTTCATTTCTGAAAGATGATCCACAATTACCAAAATCCGCCGACGTCGCAGCAGACGTTCCAGGAGTTTATTGGGTATTTTTTCTTCGATGTCGATTAGGTCTTGCAACTGCCCATTAATGGTGTCTAAAAGTAGGGATTGCGGTGATTTATCGGCGGATTCAACATTGATATCTTGTTCAATGAGTACAGGTAACATCTGGTGTTTGCACAGACGTTCGGTTTCATCCTCTGACATTGCCCAGCGAGCAATTTGACAGGCGAGGCTGGTTTTTCCGGCTCCTCCTTCTCCCCAGATGAGTAAGCAGTCTCGTTGTTTTTTAAAGGTGGGGCGTAATTCTTTACCGGTGAGATTGGGGAGGGTTTTACCATTGAGAGTAACGGGCATGGAAATATAGACTTGGCGGTTTTTGACGGTTTCTTTGTCCTGAAATTCGGCTTGAGCGGATTGGATATGTGCTTTGACCCAGGCATCTAGGACTCTGGGGTGATAATGAAAAAACTGGATCATCAGAGCCGTGCGAAGCGATATCTTAAAACCGCCCAGGTTTGGGGGCAATTCGATAACATCGGTGTGTTTCAGGATTTGGTTGAGTTTCAACAACCACAAGGGGCGCAGCCAAAGGAGGATTGACCAAAGGGAGGGAACACAGATCAGGTAGACTATTACTCCCATTGCCCAGGGATTCTGGCGAATCAAATTGGAAACGTGAGCGTTTTGTTGGTCTTTCAGGTCTGCGATCGCCCGACGTACACCGCTAGTCTCTTTCTCTGAGAACTCATCAGTTTGATTGGCTTCCAGAATCTTTAGGGCTTTCTCCAATTCAGATCTTGTAGACGCTAATTCTTTCGGAGATAGTGTGTTTACGTTGTCCTGAAGGCTATCAGCCATCAGCTTCAGAGCTAAAGCTGCATTGCTACGAATATCCTTATCTGGGTCTTCGAGCGCTGCTGTTAAGTCTGGAATCGTCTCTTTGGCTTCAGCGCCGATATTGCCCAGAGCATAAACGGCAGAGCTACGCATCTGCACATCCTCATCGTTGTCTTTGAGAATTGCTCTTAAGTCTGGAATCGTCTCTTTAGCATCAGCACCAATTTTTCCTAAAGCACTAACCGCATTTGATCGCACATCTGTATCGGAGTCTTTGAGTGCTGCTTGCAAGTCAGGAACAGCGTCTTTGGCATCAGCACCGATACCTCCCAAACCATAAGCGGCGGCGCCGCGCACATACTTCTCTGGGTCTTTGAGAGCCGCTTGCAAATCGGGGACAGCCTCTTTTGCCTCAGCACCGATATTTCCCAAAGCTAAAGCCGCATACCCGCGTACATATTTATCTGCATCTTTGAGAGCCACTTTCAAGTCGGGGACAGCTTCTTGAGCCTCAACACCAATGTTACGCAAAGCCCAAGCTGCATTTCTACGAACTTGTACTTCTTTGTCTTCTTTGAGTGCTACTCTCAATTGGGGAACCGCTTCTTTAGCGCCGATGGTTCCCAGCGCATCAGCCGCCCAGCTCCGCACCTGTGCTTCTTTGTCGTCTTTGAGCGTTGCGACTAAACTAGGAACTGCTGCTTTGGCATCACGACCAATGGTTTCTAAAGCATAAGCCGCATAACTACGCACGTCTTTGTCTGAGTCTTGAAGTGCCGCCCTCAAATCAGGAACTGCCGCTTTCGCATCGGAACCAATAAGCCTGAGAGCATTAGCCGCACTTCTACGCACATCTTTGTCTGAGTCTTGAAG
>CAZNNK010000988.1:0-2742 GCA_964574085.1 uncultured Coleofasciculus sp. | reverse complement strand
GGGCGGGATTTTACGGTGGATGTCAATAAAGGGCTGAATGGCTATGTTGACTATCTGATTAGCCGTTCTCAAGAACAATTGGAGATTGAAGCACCTGTGGTGGTGGTGGGGGAAGCGAAACGGGATAATCTGAATGAAGGCTTGGGACAGTGTATTGCTGAAATGGTTGCTGCTCAAATCTTCAATCAAGAGAATCAGATGAATATTACCACGATTTACGGGTCGGTTAGTAATGGGACTCAATGGCGATTTTTGAAACTGGAAGGGTCAACGGTGACGATAGATTTAATGGATTATTCTCTGCCTCCAGTTGACCAGATTTTGGGTTTTCTGGTTTGGATGGTTCGAGAGAGTTGAAAGATTGTTAATCGGCTTCAAAAGGATAGCGGGAAATTCTTCCGTCTCTCAAGCTGAAAGAAAAATGTTAGATTGGGTTGAAAACAGCTACCTGTATATAGCGTTTTCATTTGAGATGTAAACAAGCCACCCTTACCCAGTAAGGCTTTCAGTGCTTTGGCTGTACACGAATCATCTGAAAACACTATATATGATTTTAATTTAGTGACCAACGAGTAGGTTGAATGCTTCCTTGGCTTGGGGATGTATGGCTTAAGGTTAGAGTTTGTGTACAGTTGCTTTGCCAGTTGGTGAAGGTTAATAATAGAACTCATATTTTGCACCTTGCCTTCAGAATAGAATTGGAGGGGCTATTGCATTCCAAGTCCACCTGCGCGGACTCTCCGAAAAATCAAGGGTTTTGTAACCTGCCCTTCACGATGCTAGAAGTATCGGTTAGTTAGTTGGAATCAATGAATTTTGCGATCGCATCTTTTACTGGAAGTCCGTCACCGTTTCTGGAATAATAGGTACGACCTTGCTCAATGAAGGCTGTTGCTGTTTCGAGTAAATCGGTGATAATCTCGTCTCTAGCATCATCGATGGCTTCGCTGACTTTTTTCCCTGTAAATCTGTTTGTCCGCTCCTGGGTTTTCACTAAGGTACGAGTATCTTTATACGTCTCGTTGGCTTTGGCTTTAAATCTTGCGATCACCAATATCAAGATGGAAGTTGATGAAGAAGGTTGTACTGCGATATGTCGAATATCCTGCTAGTACTCTAGGGCTTAAATTCGGATATGGTTAGCTAGCCTAAGAACAGTAAGATTTATAAATATTGACTCTTCCTAAACTTACGCCTTCTTGGACTATTTATTCTGTCCTTAAGATTGCGGAAGTTTTATTACACTTGCTCAGGGTTCGTCTATTAGCCAATAAGTATCCGCGCTTATTTTAGTTGTTAGCAATGAACCGGAATCTTGAAGACACAACCACTGACCAGTGTAGTAATGATTTAGAAAATAAACTTCATCGCCATAGTGAATGACTGAGTTACTGTTGTCCTTTTTCCGAATAGTCCATTTCTGGTTCTCATAGCCATCTTTGTAGTAGTATAGGGAAGGGTTTTTCCAAGCACCAAGAACCTTATATTCTCCCACCGATTTTTCAGAGGTCTCTATTTTAACTGTGTATCCATCTTTCAATACCCCAGTTCCACCAGATAGCACAAGGTTTATTGGAATATCTGATGCATTGAATTGTGGGAGATATTGCATTACATTCCACGTCATGCTATAAATTGAAGAAACGATGTACCCTTCCTTTTGGGGAACACACAATTTTATCTTATTGCCATAGTAAAGCTTCTGCCGACTCTCCTTTTCTGTTGATGTATCTGAGAAGTTGGCAATCAATAAATCTGTAATACATTTTCTAGTTAAAATTGGCTTATCAATCAAGTTTAATTTTGAATATCCGCGAATTTTTTTCCAGCCGCTGTCACTATAATGTAACTTTAGAGTATGCTTTTTTTCTGCCTGGAAATAACAAGGATAATAACCTGATAGCTGATCTGGTAAAATCTTCCCATTCTTCCATTTTTCCGCAGATATCAGAAGAACTATTCCAGCGGAAGGTCGCAAGTAAGCAGTAAAGTATGAATCCAAACGAAAGAAGCAGTTGTACCCCATAACAGTTTCTTTCCAGGGATAGTCATTTGGCTGTTGTTCGCCCACAGCCCATTGAAAGGCTCGACCAAGACCGATATAAAACGAGTTACTGCTGTTGTTGGAAAATGTAAGCGTATAATCATCAAAGACGTTTTTGGATACCGTTTTAGTCTCAATAAATTTAACTATTGGAGAAGAGTTACCATCGGGGCAAACTTCAAAAAAGTGGTTGTTTAAGCTTTGTTTCATTAAGTTAGGAACTTGGTGAAGTATATCATAGGAATCTTCGTCAGGGGGATATCCTTTATTTGCGAGTGCTGCAAACCAAAAAGGCCATTGATCGACTAGGATAGTTAAATCCGTTTTTTCATTTAGGCTCCTTAGCTCAACCGACGCACCAAGAGAGAGCCAGCACTGTTGGGAATTTGTGCTGATGACACCTTGGAGAATATACAAAGAGCAATTGGATGACTGTAAAAACTTAAGCTTTTTAGCATCAAAATAAATAATAATATGCTGCCAAAAGTTTTGGGAGATATCCATCCTATTGAAAACCGATTCAATAAAAAGAGTAAGCAGGCAAGAAAACCTTGCCTGAAGAAAAATTGCGCTAATCTGTCTTTTGAAGCGCCGGACGCATCTAGTGAGATATTTAACCTAAAATCAATAATGGCAACCCGACGCACTCAATTTACTTCTTAGGACCTAAAACCGAGAGGGCGGTTGAGGATGTTACG
>CAZNNK010000987.1:0-2744 GCA_964574085.1 uncultured Coleofasciculus sp. | reverse complement strand
GTAGATCCCCCTTCCGTCCCCCTTCAAAAGGGGGAGACCAAATGTTGCTTCGCTTTTAGGGTACAGGGGAACAATAAATTACAGCAGATTGCAGGTTTATGAGGTATACCTAGATTACGGAAAAAGGATAATTAATCAGCGACAATGGATAAAATAGAAAATAATATACCTCACAAACTTAACAACCGCTGGCATCAAAGTCCCCCTTTTTAAGGGGGATTTAGGGGGATCGACACGACTCAATTCCGTGAGTTCTGTAATTCTCTTCTCCCCTTTGTCCTCGTCTCTCCACTTCCAGATGTACTCTCAACCAAGATAGTCATGGGTGAATTACAGCAAAAACTCGCAACAATGTCACCAGAAAGGCGACTCTATACATTAAAAAACCTACCGACTCATTTGGGTAAAGCCGGACAGGTTCAGCGATTATATCGTTTGCTAACGGATTATGATTTTATCGAGGCAAAATTAGATGCTTTGGGTGTGCAGGCGCTGATTCAGGATTATGAATTCGTCGGCAAATTTACTCCCTCTGCTTTCCCAGGGAAGCCAGGAGCGGAACTTCCCACCCCAGTCAAAGTTCTCACTTTAATTGAAGATGCGATTCGGCTATCAGCACATATCTTAGCCGCCGACAAGACCCAACTAGCCGGACAATTGTGGGGGCGGTTGATGGCGTTTGATACGCCAGAGATTAGGGCGATGCTGGAACAAGTGCAGCCAATAGAACCCTTGCTGCGTCCTATGACTCCTAGCTTATACCCTCCTGGCAAGCTGTTACTACGCACTTTTAAAGGTCACACGAGTTCAATAAGTTCTATTGTCGTAACACCCGATGGCAAACAATTAATTTCTGGATCACTCGATCAGAGTATTATAATCTGGAATTTAGAAACAGGAGAGGAACTACTCACTTTGACAGGTCATAGAGAATGGGTAAATGCAATAGCACTTACACCAGATGGTAAGCGAGTAATTTCTGGTTCATCAGATAAAACAATCAAAGTTTGGGATATCAATACAGGAAGAGAAATTTTGACTTTTGAAGGTCATACAGATGCTGTCGTATCCGTCGCCGTTACGCCAGACAGCAAATGGGTGATTTCTGGTTCATGGGATAAGACTATTAGAATATGGGATTTGGAAAATGGAAAACAGCTAAATAAAATAAAAGCTCATACAGATCGAATCAAATTGGTCTCCATCACTCCAGACGGGAAGTTGATAATTGCTTTGCTAATTGATTTTGGATTAGAGAACAAACCTATCAACCTCTTTAATAATAGCGCTATCAAAGGCTGGAACTTGGCAGATCGAACAGAGATTTTTACTCGATGGAGTGAGACGAGCTTTTGGAATAATATGGCGATCACCCCTGATGGTAAATATCTAATTTCTGCTGCAATTGATATCACCATTTTTAATCTAGAAACAAAAGAAAAACTTTTTACTCTATGTACAGAAATAAAAAGAGTAGGATCATCAGTAGATACTCTGACAGTAACCCCAGATGGCAAGTTACTAATTTCTGGTTTAGGAAACGGTGTTATCCAGATTTGGGATCTGAATACAAAAGAAGAGCTTATCACCTTGATGAACAATCATGTGGGTGCAATATGTTCGTTCGCTGTGACACCAGATGGCAAACAGCTAATATCTGGATCAACTGACAATACTATAAAAATTTGGGATTTGGAAGCCGTTAAGACAAAAAAAATATTTCTTCAGAATGAACTTGCCGATGAGATCAGAACCATTACAATTACACCGGATGGTCAACAAGCAATTTCGGGTTCGGACGATGGTTCTATTAAAGTATGGGATTTAGAAAATGGAAAACAGTTAAATACATTTACAGATGTTAATAAATTTAGAAATTCTGTACATGATTTGGTCGTCACACCAGACGGTAAGCAAGTGATTGCTGGGTTGCGTTCTGGCAATATTGAATCCTGGAATTTAAAAACAGGAAAGAACATAAAAACATTTAAAGGTCATACCCGTCATGTAAACTCTATAGCAGTTACACCTGATGGTAAGCAATTAATTTCAGGTTCAGCAGACATGACAGTCAAGATTTGGAATTTGGAAACCGGAGAGGAGGCTTTTACTTTTACAGAGCATACTGACTATGTAGGGCATGTGAAAGTCACACCAGATGGTAAACATATAATTTCTAGTTCGATGAATCAAACTATTTATTGGGAACTCGAAACAAAAAAAATAATTTATACCCAAAACGGTTTGGCGAAATGGGGAAAGACAATAGTGGTTTGCCGCTCTAGAAAATGGGAAATATGTATTGTATCTGGTACGTTAAAAATATTTGATGGGGGAACTAAAAGTTTGATTACTAGTTTCACTGGAGATACTGGGTTAAATTGCTATGCTGTAGCACCAGATGGTATAACAATTGTAGCCGGGGATAAGTCCGGAATGGTGCATTTTCTGCGGTTAGAAAATAGCAGGGGATTTGGTAGCGAATGTAACGGATAAGTCAATTTTGAGCGATCGCCTTATTTGAAAGCAATAAAACACGACTCTATTCACTCAAGCTAACGAGGGTGGATGCTCTCCCATTTTTACCCACATTTGACGCACACGAATCAATTGAGAACGGTTCATTTTCAAGGCGGAGATTGTAGCGCGACCCACGGCTGTAAGTCCTATCAGTTCTGTCGCCTCTTCATTCCACGCAAAATGCTCTTCCCACACCTGAAGATGAGGATGAAATAAAGCAACAC
>CAZNNK010000986.1:0-2751 GCA_964574085.1 uncultured Coleofasciculus sp. | reverse complement strand
GATCACGCTCAACCCAGACTAAACGGTGGGTTTCCTTTCCATCCGGTTGCGTTACCGTAATGCGACGCGCATCAAACCCTTCCCCTTGGTCGCGAGTTTCATGATCTAACGCTTCCAGATTCTTAAACCGCCGCGCTAAATCCGACAGTTTAATTTCAAACCCCGTGACATTTTCATCCGTCCATGACTCCGCCGGTTTATCGGCGACAATCATTACCAAAGCTGCTAACCACTCCCTGTCTGTCTTCTCCTCATCCACCGCCGCTTGGGTAAAACTTCGCAAGGTTCGCTCAACGCATTTCCCCACCAAAGGACGCGATCGCACCCGCAATTCTTCCCGTAGTTTTTGTTCCCGACTACTGACCCCAAACGCATTGTGCAGCAAGCGTTGACATTCACTCAACAAGCCTTCGTAAGCTGTATTAATCTCCCGTAGTACCTGCACCAGTTGCGAACGCAGGCTTTTGGCAATTGTCCCATCATCCCCGGCTTCTGTCTCAATCGGCGGTAAATTGAAGGACCTGGGTAACTGGGTAAACAACAACTCATCCGGTTCAGTTGTCTCCTTGAGTGCGGTCAAAACCCTCTGCGCTTCCTGACTAATTCGCTTGGTTTGCTTCGTATAAGCCGGAAGCCGATTAACAAATTGATATAAAGGAGTCACAACCGTTAACAGCGTAGCATTCCGGATTTTCCCTTTCTTAAGCTTTGATTGGCGTAAAATCGCTTCGAGTTCCTTAAACACCTGCGATCGCAACCCCACGACTTCAAAATACTTCACCGCGTACCGCGAGGGATCTTTGACCAATAACTCAAAATGTTCTGAACCCAAAATCGGAATATACGTCCCATCTCGATAAACCCCCAGATCATCAACATGGTGTAGCAGAACCGCTGCTAACATCACCGGAATTGCCCCAGGTTTGATACCGTAGGGTGCAGCCGCTAAACACTGATAAATTTGGTCAAGGCTTTTGGGTTTCTCCTTAGCGGATAAACAAAAGTCCTCAATCGCTTGCCAAAAGGAACCCACATTAGACCCTTCCGAGGGTGGGTAAAAGTCCCACTCTCCCTCCTCCTGGCGGTGAATACCTGTTTCCCCTAACAGGGAAGAGTACATACTCACTTCTGGACCATAGCCTTCTAGTCCTAACTTTTCCTGACTCCCCCGTTCAACCATTGCTGTAATCAGTTCCCGTCTGGCTTTTGCGCCTTGGGAGGTGAGATCCCGACGGTTAATCAATTCATTCCAGAGAATCGGACTTTGATCATAGACGCGATCGCACACCTCGGACAGCTTGGCATTAAAATCCGTAATGTGACCAATCCGTTCTGCTTCCCCCTGTACCCAACATTGCTGGTCATTCCCAGTCATCTCAAACGCTTGCGCCAGGGTTTCATCCAAAAGCTGTTCGGCTTGAACTACCCGAAAGCGCACTTCTTTGCGGGCTACCCCATCCGATTGTAATTCTGATGCCGTATCTTGAATCGCTTTCAAAGCCGCATATTCTCGGCTACGTAAGCGAAGAACATCTAATTTTGCTGCACCCAGTAAAACCAAAGGTTTGCCATCGTCAGTTACGGCGGGAACCTGAGTTGGCGACTCATCATCCACCCAATATCCCACATAACCATCCGCATCAGCACTGTCGCACTGGAGTTGAGTTAAATCCGATGTGCTATCTAAATAATGCCGTTCAAAATAGCGTAATGTCCCTGTTTTATAACTATGCCGTTGTACCACGATTGGTGGCAATGAACGCAGGGATGCTAACAAATTGACCAAAGAATAACGGTCTTTTTCCAAATACTCCGACAGGGCTTGATCCACATTAAAATCAGATCCCTGCCAAATTCGCAGTTCATCCATGGTGCGACGATGGGTAATTACTCCCCTTCGCAAAAGACCCTCAATAACGGTTTCCCAATAGGCAATTTGATCCTGGTTATTGGGAAAGTCACACATTGCCAACGTGACTAACCGCTTTGTCGCCCGAGTCGCCCCCGTTGTCGTCACCAGATTCAAAATACCAATCGCTTTGAGCACCTTGAGATAATCGGGTTCTAAATACCTCGCATCAGCAATCAAATCTTGGATTTCCACCCATCGTTGTAGATTAGGACGAGATGCCAGTCCCATCCCCGCCGCTTCAATGAAATAGTCGTAAATCCCATCTAATTTTAGAGTGGGTAAACTGAAACTTTCCCCGTCAAAACTGACGGTTTGGAGAAAGTTTCTCAACCCATAAGGTTCAGCACTGGTGAGAAACGTAAATAAGGAACGGTCATTTTGGGCATAACGATGGCAGAGTGTCGGTAACACCAAGGCGGATAGAGGATGTAGCGGATAAACCCCCTTAAAGATATTAGTTGGCAGTTCCTCTCCTGTCAAAACCGTTGCTAATCCCTCTGACCACTCGTTGCCATAACTATTAAGTTGACAAGCAATTTTATCAGGGGCTTCAAGGTTAATCACGTTCTCGATTAACCGCATCATTTGTCCAGCCGATTCAGTAAACGGAATATCCTCAAATCGCCCCTGAATCTTCGCCCATTCATTCCGCTGGACGGTAGCCAATCGTTGTCCATACTCGGCAAAGGCTTGATGGAGAATGCCTAAAATATAAATCGGCGTTTTGCTATCTCCAGGAAGTTCCGCTAATTGTTGTAAAACATAGAGGTCTTCTGTTCCTTGATTATAAGCAGCATATTCCAGATTTTTCCCTAATTCGTCAATAACCAGAAATACCC
>CAZNNK010000985.1:0-2758 GCA_964574085.1 uncultured Coleofasciculus sp. | reverse complement strand
GAAGATTTCCCCCCTTATCAAGGGGAGGGAACCGGGAGGGAAGATTTCCCCCCTTGGCAAGGGGAGGGAACCGGGAGGGAAGATTTCCCCCCTTGGCAAGGGGGGACTAAGGGGGGTTTTAAGATTAAGGTAACGAGACTCCAACTCTCACAGGGAAAACTTTTCGCCTTAAGTTGACACCAATGCACGTCGGTGCGCCCTACGGTATGGGTTAATTTGGAACTGGGAATAATCTACATCTCCCCCTTATTTCAGCGGATGATTTTCGTTGAGCAATTTTTCGATTCTGGCTTCATCTACTCTGGAGATAATGCGCTTTGATTCGTGAATATCGCGGGTGGTTTTGGCGAGGCTAATGGTTGAGCCAACGGAGAAGGCTAATCCCATTCCCATAAAGCCTTTTGTCCAACTATCGACGGGTAGATATAAAATCCCGATAGTCATAGCTGAGACGGAAATAATAAAAGAAGCCCAGGTTTGAAATACCCAAGCGTTACTGTGGATTTGGTTGTTAAATGGTGATTCCATAGTCCCTTTCTTCATCAAAAATCGGTGAATTCAATTGATTTAAGGATAGGAATTGTTTTTTTGATAACTTATGGGTAACAGGACAGTTTTTGGACTTGCACAGGTATTGGATAACTGAAAGACTCGGAAAATTGTATTGACGATTCGTCTATTATTGTGCCAGTTGAGAAATTGTTTAATTGTTCGCCATTTGTCCCTGGTAGGGGCAACCCGCCGGATTGAATTAACACCACCCAATTTTTAATTTTATCAGGTCGCTTTCCGCCAGGTATTGATAATCTGACACCAAATTGGGACAAGGGCAAGCAGTAGGGTGGGCATTGCCCACCAGCATACCAGTCAGTAGCATGGCTCTCCCGTACATGGTGTGATAAATTTCACTTATGTGTGTAACGATGAGCTTGATTGGAGGAAAACCTAGCTTTTAAACTGGATTCGTTGGGTTTCCTTGCGTTTTCCCAACCTACAAGCATTACACCGTATGACTTTAGCTTAATTTATAAGATTTTATTATCACCCTAAGTACGGGAGAGCCGAAAAAATTAGGCTAGAGTACGAAAAGGATTCTCCTGATGACGGTTGAATCAGGCTATGGAAACGGAAATTCGTGGCTTTGAGAAAGGGATTCAACAAGCAGTCAAACGATTAGGGAAATAACGATGCAGATACGCGATCGCTCTCTTCCTATTGCCAATTCCACGCTGAATACATTAATTACCGAGTTAGGTAAGGAGTGCGAAACTGTTACTGCCTTACTCTATCAGCTTCAGTCACCTCATCTGAGTGGCAGACAACAAGCGGAAATTTTGGCAGATTTGCTGAGTGCGACAATTCATTTGCACGTCCACTGTGGAGAGGAGTTTCAGGCACTTATTGCCCAAGAGATGGAAACTTTACCCGATGATGATGAACAGGAGTAACGTTGAAGTCGATTAATTCTCGCACAGAATCAGGACTTACGCACAAACGCCATTTATGGTAGGGGCACGGCAATGCCGTGCCCCTACAGGTAGCGCCTGTACCGTCAATTTGCGTAAGTCCTAAGAATATTGATGCGGCGAGAAGTCCCTACCGCCTCGACAATGGTAATGTGCCATGGTTCTTTGGTACGGTGCCATGGTTCTTAAGTACGGTGTGATGGTTCTTGGGTGCATTAATGCCAGCTAGTCGATTGGTTTCTGTGCCCCGTATACCGGAATTTTGGGTCTAAAGCCCCCCATTATGATGTGCCGGAATTGAAAGCTGTTGCGTTTGTTGTCAAAAGACAACCTAGTTTATGGGTGAGGCGTTGCACAGCCCACCCTACGCTAATTATGTTGGGTCGCCTTCCGCTGGGTATTGATAATTTGACACCGCATTTAGACAGGGGCGAGTCGATATTGGTTAATTCTTACACCACATTTAGACAGGGGCAAGTCGATATTGGTTAGTTCTCACACCACATTTAGACGGGGGCGAGTCGATATTGGTTAATTTTCACACCGAACATTAATGCAGCGACTCGCCCCTACAGCCCCTACAGCCCCTACAGCCCCTACCCCCGACAATCGCGAAAATTCTGCTAATCCTGACAATGGATTCCATAGAAAATAAATAATTTGTGATCTAATTCCACCCAACTCCCAAGGATTTATCATTATTTCTATATAAATAAGAAAATCCTTTAAAATGACTACACTCAGTTTTTCAGATGACAAAAAATTCTCCACCGGGGATGGTTCAAGTGCTGTTGGTATCGGAGACTATAACGGCGATGGACATCTGGATTTAGCCGTTGTTAACCGTCTTGCCAACAATGTCTCCATTCTCTTGGGTGATGGGACGGGAAACTTTGGAGTCGCCCCCTCATTGAAAGTAGGAACTCGTCCTTTCGGTGTCACTGTAGCGGATTTGAACGCCGATGGCAACCTAGACCTAGCGGTGGCTAATCACGACTCCAACAACATCTCGGTACTATTGGGAAATGGGACTGGAGGGTTTAGTGCGGCGACCAACTTTGCCGTGGGAACTGAACCTTATCAAATTGCTGTAGCCGACTTCAATGGGGATGATAAACCTGACTTAGCGGTGGGAAACAACAAGTCTCACAACGTTTCAATACTATTGGGGAATGGGTCAGGCGGCTTTAGTTCTGCGACCAACTTTGCTGTGGGGGGAACGAATCCTTTAACGATTATCGCTGCCGATTTTAATGCTGATGGAAACCAGGATGTTGCGGTTAGACTTCCGC
>CAZNNK010000984.1:0-2765 GCA_964574085.1 uncultured Coleofasciculus sp. | reverse complement strand
CATGGGTGCGTCTCAATTTGAGGAACAAGATCCTTTACCTGCTGTCCCAAAAGAGTTATCAATTATTACTAATCAGTTGTGGTCTGGTACATCTTTTCTAAATCAAACTTTTACCCTAGAAAATCTCAAACAAGCCCGTGCTGACCAACCCTTTGGTATCTTACATTTAGCGACTCATGGGGAGTTTAAACCGGGTAAAGCCAGTAATTCCTATATTCAGTTTTGGAATACCCGCTTAACTCTAGACCAATTGCGGGAGTTACAGTTAGATAATCCCCCTGTACACCTGATCGTGTTAAGTGCTTGTCGTTCAGCGTTAGGGGATGAACAAGCGGAGTTAGGATTTACTGGATTAGCGGTACAAGCGGGAGTCAAATCGGCGTTAGGTAGTCTCTGGTATGTGAGTGATACCGGGACATTAGGACTAATGACCACGTTTTATCAACAGTTAAAACAAGCGCCGATTAAAGCCGAAGCCTTGCGACAGGCACAACTAGCAATGATGCGGGGAGAGGTGGCATTAGACGGGGATGAATTAGTTACGCCAGCCGCGAGAGTAGACTTACCCGATGAATTACGGAACCAAGGTGATATTAATTTAACTCATCCGTATTATTGGAGCTCATTTACCCTAGTCGGTAATCCTTGGTAATTAATGAAAAATATAAACTTGTAGGGTGGGTTAGGCGGGATTGAATTAACAAAACTAATCCTTATAATTCGATATCCGCCGTAACCCACCAACTCTTGGAAAAACGGTGCGTTACGCCTTCGCTAACGCACCCTACAAATGTGGGTGATTGAATCATTTATCAACAAGCTTCTTCAGTTTCTGGTTCACAAATCGGGACTGAATCCTCATCCGTGGGTTTAGGTGAGGGTTGATTAGGTTCTTTTGTTTCAGATTTGGAGTTTTCCGGATTGGACGGTTCGGATGACGGCGGGTTTTCCTGATTCGTATCCTCTTGATTTCTACGCTGAGTGGCTTTGCGAACTAACTTATTTAATTCTTCTCGCCAATAGCGTTGTTCTGGAAAATCGCTGTCTGCAGCATAAATGATCACATCAACATAGCGCCCTTCATTATAGGCTTGCTGAATTTTATCAAATTTAGCTTTCGCTTCTGACCATTCTTGTTGCATGGTCTCGATTTGCTGTTGAGCATCCTCAAACGCCTGACTACTGGGGACAACAGATTGAGCTAATGCGATCGCTCTGTCTAAATTACCTTTTTGATACTCTTCTGTCGCTTTTGTCAATATCTCTGCCCCATTATCCTTGGGCTGATCAGGGGATTGTTTCGGGGATGGTGTTTCTTCAGGAGTAGGACTGGGTTTTGACTCCACTGGAGTGGGACTGGGTTGAGTTTCTTCAGGGGTAGGACTTTTAGGTTGTTCAGCAATGGTATCAACAGAGGAACAATCAATATATTTGCCAAAAACCCACCCTTGTCGCGGTGAACGAATTTCTACCCAGTTCCCTTGCTTGGTTCCCGTTAAGGTTAACTTGGTGCCTTGATTAACTGTGCCAACAATCGTGGCATTAGGGTTCGATCGCACGTTTAAGCCTTGAGCCGTTACTGTACAATTTCCTCGTGCCATTCCTTGACCGGACAACCCCTGACGAATGCCATACGCCATCCCTGCGGCTGCCATAGCCACGGCTAAACCCACACCAATGACTAATGGGGCGCGGTTCGGTTCAGATGTAGGTTCGGGTTCAGGAGGCGGAGGAGGAGGAGGGGTAGGTCGTCGAGGGGGTGCGGCTGGGGAAACTGCCAGGGTGCCTTGTTGGGAGAGGGGAGTAGATTGTGGTGTGGGTTGAGACGGCGAAACGGACTGACCGTGAGTAGAGGAGGCAGCGATGAGCGATCGCACGGCTTGTAACGCTTCTCCGGCTGACTGGTAACGGTCTTTGAAATGATAGCGTACCATTCGGGTCAAAATATGTTTTAGCCCTGGACTCACAGGGGTAAGATGTTGCCAGATTAGTTCACCTGTATTTAAATCTTCCTGCAATTCAGCAGGCATACGACCTGTGATTGCTTGGATAGCAATAATGCCTAAAGCGTAAATATCGCTGGTGGGACGCGGTTGACCCAAAGCCTGTTCACTGGACATATAACCCGGAGTTCCCACAGCAACGGTATTACTCATTTGCCCCTGAGGACTCGCCAGTTGAGTCCGGATTTGCTTAACTGCCCCAAAGTCTAATAAAACTAGCTTCTTATCTAAATTACGTCGAATTAAGTTATCCGGTTTAATATCTCGGTGAATGACACCATGGTGATGAACAAAGTCTAAAACCTCTAAGAGTTCTTGTAGCAGGGCAACCACTCGCGTCTGATCCCAAGGTTGACCCGGTATTAACTCTTGGCTCAGGGGATGCCCTTCAATATACTCCTGAACCAGATAAAATTCTTGGTCTTCTTCAAAGTAGGCAAGCAGGCGCGGGATCTGCTCGTGATTACCTAGCACCTCCAGGGTTTCCGCTTCGCTGTTGAATAGGCGTCGGGCAGTTTCTAAGAAATTGGGGTCACGATTTGCAGGCTGAAGATGTTTGACCACACAAATCGGGTTACCGGGACGACGGGTATCTTGTGCCAGGTAGGTGCGACCAAACCCTCCTGCACCGAGGACTTGGTTGACTTGGTAACGACCATCCAGTAGCTTGCCTAACATAAGTAGTGATGCGCCTCAACGTTCACATGTTAATAGTTACATACAGCGACGGGATATGTGTGCCAGGATTGTGACATTTTTCAT
>CAZNNK010000983.1:0-2769 GCA_964574085.1 uncultured Coleofasciculus sp. | reverse complement strand
ATTGGGTATCGTATCTTGTCCCTGATACCCGCCCCCAATCCGCACTCTACCCCCACCCTTGATCCCAGAGGCGTCCAGATGGGCGGAAAAGAGACCGACATGATTGCCAATCACATTAATTTCACCCCCTGTACCGCCTGGGGTGTCAACATTCGCCCCATTAATCTCACCAGACACCAGCGCCATTCCTGTATCCTGGGGGAATGTCATCGTGCGATCGCTCAGTTGCCCGGTTCCCGATTCATCAACCTCCACCGTCTCCCCTGCACCGGTTAATAATTCCGCTAAATCCAGAGGGGTGACAGGTAAAAGAGTTCCTGAGGGAGTCCTAGGTGCGGCAATTTCCAGCGAGAGTAAATGTCCCGGTTGCGAAAGTTTGACCACATTGGCACCCGGAACCGCCGCCACGGTAATGGTGCCGCCCGGTGCGGTAAGGGTTCCCGTGTTCACCACGTTTCCCGCCAGTAGGGTTAAGTTTTGCCCCGGTGATACCGTTAAATTCCCCGCATTCACCAGACTTCCCGCTGCCGCTAAATCAAAAGCAAACTGATTCGGCGTACCCATTAAATCCTGATAGGCATTTACGCCAAAAGCATTGAACCACTGATTATCGCCAAAACCAATCCCGGTGGCGGTGGTGGCGATAAAATCAGCCGGGACGTTTAATTGGGAAGAAGCACCAAAAATAATTCCGGCGGGATTCATTAGATAGAGATGGGGAGTCCCGCCAGTAATTTGAATTAATCCATTAATTTGAGATACCTCACCGCCAACCACCCGACCGAGGATATGGTTTAACTTCGGATTAGCCAGAAAGTTAGCGATTTGGTGGGCGTCTAAGCCAAACTCCTGGAAACTGTGGAAGAGATTGTTGCCATCCGCTGAAAGACTCCCACCGGAAATATCGATGCGATTGTCCTCCACCGAGATAACCGTTCCGGTGCCATCGGTGGCGGGGGTGATCGGTTGCGCCAGTGCCGGAGACTCAAGTAGCAATGACGCGATCGCGCCCCAAATTCCTGGACAAGATGGGACTAGGTAATGCCAACACCATTGAGCCGATTTCATCAGTAGATACACCGTTTCACCACAGTTGGACAGGCGACTCAGACACCTCTCTCCATTCCCCGGATTGCTTCGCCGCTTTTTCTTGATCGCCTGGTCGTGACAGCACTTGATCCGTTCACAGGCTTAACTTCGGAGTACGCTGACCCTCGTTTTATTAGGTTTTGAGCCAGAGAGACGTTGCTGCTTTATTCCGTTTTAGCCCATTACGATGTCTAAAGTATTTAACTGCCTGACGACAGGTAAGCTACTCTTAAAAGCTTGGCACAGGTTCTCAAAACCTTGATTTCTTTGACTTTGTTTTTTCTTGTCCCGTAGTATAGCACATTTTCGGTTCAACAAAATGATAATTAATGATAATTAATGTTTAGTCTTATCCAGAAATTGAGTTGACTCAATCCGGGTTAACGTTTTCATCTTCCTTATCTCCCTCATACCCAACCCCGATGTGACTAAACCTGCCCAGATTCGGTGATTTGAAGTTCCTGTAGGGGCAACCCGCTTGCACAAATTAACCACTGTATCCACTCAATTGGCTCGGTCGGGTCGCCCTTTACTCAATCCCCTGGGAGGCAAAGGATTAAGGGCGGGTTTTGGATCAAAGGTAGCGGTGTCGATGCCAAGTTTATCCCTAAACCCGCCCCTACAGGATGGTTGAGGGTGAATATCCTGACGTATCGATTTGATAAGTAGTTGTAGGTTCGGTTTCCTGTCGTTAACCCCAGCGAATCAAGGGCTAAAGCCCTTACTACAAACTACGTATAGCAACCTGGCATAAGTGCATATCCTGGTAATCACTCAGAGATATAGAACAATGTACCTGGGATCAGTCATAGGATAATCCGATGCCGAACATCACCCAACTCGCCTCGAAAATAGATAAGGTAAAAGTCTATGCGGCTGGTGCAACCGTTAGCCGTATCGCCGATTTGCACCTAGAGAATGGAGAAACGCCAGAACAAATAGAAATTTCGGGACTTCCCCTGGCGCTGGATGATAGCAGTGTGCGAGTGCAAGTTGAAGGAAATGCCAATCCAGTAATTCCCACCGATATTCGCATCAGTCTTGCGGTTCCTTCTCACCCAGAAACCCCCAACTCCCCCGCCGAGGAACAACTGCACCAAGCCAAAGCTGAGGTGAGGCGAATTCAAGAAATGATTGCCCTAATTGATAACGAAATCTCTGTCCTCAAACAGCTTCATGTCCCCAATCAACCGGAAGCAGAACCGGGAAAAGCACCCCCTCCTTCACCCCTAGCCGCCCGATTAGCGATCGCGAATTTTCAAGATGAACAAATCCGTAGCCGTATTCAGGAACGACGGGAAACCCAGGAAACCTTACATGAAGCAAAAACCCACTTAGACGAGTTATTACATAAACAAGAACTGGCGTCAACCGCCCAACAGGTGAAACCCCACGAATTGCGGAAAACCGTGATTATCAGCTTAAGTTATGCGGCACAGGTGACAGTTTCCCAGCAACAGTTAATTATCGAGTATTTCGTTCCTGGTGCACGTTGGACACCCACCTATTTATGCCGTTTAGAGAGTAGCACAAATACCGCCGCGATCGCAGTTCGGGCTTTTTTGTGTCAGCGCACAGGAGAAGATTGGTCTGGGGTTCGCTTAGAACTCTCGACAGCTAACCCAATGACGTGGTGTGAGTTACCAGAATTACCCTCACTGCGGTTAGGACGCACCCAAC
>CAZNNK010000982.1:0-2774 GCA_964574085.1 uncultured Coleofasciculus sp. | reverse complement strand
GAGACGAGCCAGTGAGATGGGAGTACAACAATAGTGATACAGACAGTTTAGAAACCTTAGCCGACATAGAAGTTACAGTCAGAAACCAGATATTAGAACACGTTAGCCCCCAAATCGCCCTTTTTTTATCACCAAAAAGACCCAAACTAGACGCGGAAAAATCCGAACCCTAAAAAGCTGTCTGGGTAAGCTAAAGATTACCAAAAAGCAAGCAGATGCTTTAGGGATAGAAGCCTATACACGCCATAGTCCTCTGCTAGAAAAATGTTGTCTCCTCTTAAGTGCAAATGAATCTTATCAAAATGCTGAGAGTGACTTGTATCTGTTAACGGGGCTAAAAGTTGGTCATTCCACGCATCATCGAAAAGTGAACCAAATTGACTTACCACTTCCGGATCTAAAACAAGGGTTATCAGAGATAAGCGTTGATGGCGGGAAAATTCGCTTGAGGACGGAAGACAAAGGAGAACCGAGTTTTTGGCAAGAATATAAAACAGCCCGCTTACAAGGAATTTATTACGGGGCTTTCTTTCAAGATAATCTATCTTTAACGGATTGGATAAACAGTCAAACATTAACCTCACCCTTGTACTGCTTAGGGGATGGACATGACGGGATATGGAACATATTTGCTGAAATTGGGGAAAATAAGGATAGAATTGAAATTTTAGATTGGTATCACCTGACCGAAAACCTGCATAAAATAGAAACAAAAAAAGCTATCAAAGACCAGTTAGAAGCTGACCTGTGGACGGGACAGGCATCCGAGGCGATAAACTTGTTGAAGTCAGCTCAACCCCTAGGAGGAAACAACTTTATTAGCTATCTGAACAAGCACCGTCAAAGGTTAATTAATTATCAATCTTATCAACATGAACAAATTTGTTCAATTGGCAGCGGAGCCGTGGAATCAGCCGTCAAACAAATAAGCCATCGTGTAAAACTAACTGGTGCCCAGTGGCTCAAAGAAAATGTAGCTAATATTTTACAACTTCGTTGTGCTTATTTGAACGGTAAACTAGCTATTTAAGGTTTAAATAAAAATCTGCCCATATTTGAGACGATTCGCGATTAGATTATAATGGCGAATATATATCGGAATGGAGATTTAGATAAATGGGTAGAAGAGGTTCCCGAACATCACAACAAGATAGACTTGAAAGAATAACTCGTTTACTCCCCAGCAATTGCTAGTCTCAAAACTTACAAAAATTTTTTCGAGCGTCAAGGAGAACTCGCTCCTGAAGATGCTTGGGTCGCCCGTTATCAAGTCCGACAGTCACAAAAAGTTTACTGGTACTACAAACTACAGTCTAGCTCACCCACCTTCATCACCACAAGTGAAAAGCCCAAGTTAAGTAAATATAAACATTTGGGCAAGGCGGGAAGTGAAGCCCATGTCACTTCTGTAATGGCTGTAGCCAAAAGAACGATGGTGTCTGAATTACAAAAAACAATTGATTCTCTAAAAAATAGCTTACTAGATATTTCTTTTGACTCGCTCGCAAGAAAATATTTAAGTCAAGTCATTATTCGCGATTGCCACTCGCGAATAATATTTCTCTCCTTTCCAAAATGGGATGCTCCCTTTTACTGTTCCCTGTTCCCTGTTCCCTGTTCCCTCCCCTCACCACAATACTAATTCAGCAAGCCCTAAATAAAAATCCCCCGATGTAAAGTCGAGGGATTCCATATCTTTAATCTAATTCAAAACTCTATCCAAACAAATCTGCTTGTTCCAAAGCTTCCTTCGACTCTTCGATTTCCGCCGCCTCCGGTGAACCTTTAAACGCTACTCGTAAGAACGGGGGAGCTAAGAATGTTGTCAGAATTACCATAATGATAATTGCTGCTTCTAAAGGCTTACTCAGAACCCCACTAGCTGAACCAATCCCAGCAAACACCAATCCCACTTCACCACGAGGAATCATACCAACCCCAATCGCAAAGCGGTTAATTTGCGGTTGACCAATAACCGTCCAACCTGTAACCAATTTCCCGATAATCGCTACGGCAATTAAGAAGACAGCAATGACTAATCCTTCCCGATTTGCTGGAACCGCAGGATTGAGAACGCCTAAATCGGCTTTCGCACCCACAGCAACGAAGAAAATGGGGACTAAAATATCGGCAATGGGAACAACTTGCTTATCCAGTTCTTTGCGCTTATCCGTTTCATCCAGAACTAATCCGGCGGCAAATGCCCCTAAAATCGCTTCTAATTGGATTACATTTGCTAAGAACGCCATTAAGAAGGCGAAGGTAAACGCCGGAATAACTAATTGTCCTCGCGTTTGTAACTTATCCGCGATCGCGACAAAGGAGCGGTTGAAAAACTTACCCAGGAAAATAGAACCGAGGAGGAAAACACTGGCACTAATAATCAGATAGATAACGTTGAAAACATCAACCTCACCGGTTTTCGCCAAACTGGCAACTACAGCTAAAACGATGATACCCAAAACATCATCAATAACTGCCGCCCCGACAATAATCTGACCTTCTTTTGATTTGAGACGCCCTAATTCCGAGAGAACTTTGGACGTAATCCCAATACTGGTAGCGGTTAACGCTGCACCTGCAAAAATCGCTGGAATCGCCGCAACATTAAAGAAAAACATCAACCCGGCTGTACCCGCTACAAAAGGGGCGACGACTCCCACCACCGCCACAATTGCGGCTTGGTAACCGACTTCTGTGAGATCCCGTAAGTCCGATTCTAAGCCAATCTCAAATAAGAGGATGATTACCCCAATTTCGGCTACCACCGAGAC
>CAZNNK010000981.1:0-2790 GCA_964574085.1 uncultured Coleofasciculus sp. | reverse complement strand
CCCTGATTCCCCTTCTTCACCTGCTGACCCTGCTTCCAAATCTCCACATTCTCCCCCATCTCCCCCATCTCCCCCATCCCTACTGCACCAAGGGAATCGCCACGATAAACTGGGTTCCCTTTCCCTCCTGGGACATACAGCGGATTTGACCCTGATGCTTTTCCACGACGATATTATGGGCGATGGATAACCCCAATCCTGTCCCTTTCCCCGTAGGTTTGGTGGTAAAGAAGGGATCAAATAAGTGATCCTGAGTCGCTTGTGGCATTCCTGGTCCATTATCGGCAATGGTAATCACTGCCCACGGCGTCTGAGAAGCGCGATCGCACTCTAACCCTATCCCCTGCTTCTGCCAATCCTCTCCCCTTTGTACGGCTGTAGAAATCGTAATTTGTCGCGGTTCCGGCTGATTTTCAAAGGCGTCAATTGCATTGGCAATCAGATTCATAAAGACTTGATTAAGCTGACTGCCATAACACATCACAGGCGGCAGATCGCCATAGTTTTTAATCACCTGAATTTCCGGGCGTTCAGCTTTGGCTTTGAGGCGATTGTGCAGAATCAATAAGGTACTGTCTAACCCTTGATGAATATCAACCCGTTGCGTCTGTTGCTCATCCAGACGCGAGAAGTTCCGCAACGACAGCACAATGTCTCGGATGCGGTTGGCTCCGATTTGCATAGACGACACCATTTTGGGTAAATCTTCAACAATAAACTCAATATCGTCTTCCTCAACAACGGCTGCAATCTCCGGTATTTCTGCGGGACAATGTTTCTGGTAAAGCGCCAAAACCTGCAACACATTGTTAACATACTCACGAGTATGTACCAGATTGCCGTAAATAAAATTGACCGGATTATTAATTTCGTGAGCAATTCCAGCCAGCAGTTGACCCACGCTGGACATTTTTTCGCTTTGAATCAGTTGACTTTGGGTTTGTTTAAGCTTCTCCAATGCCTCTTCGAGTTGTTGAGCCTGTTGTCGTGCCTTCAGTTCCGATTGTTGCAAGGCTTCCTCGACCTGCTTCCGCTCGGTGATATCAAAGCGAATCGCTAAATATTGGTAGATTTCCCCCTGTTCGTTTAAAAAAGGAACAACTGTTGTATCCACCCAATAATAGGTTCCGTCTTTAGCTTTATTTTTGATTTCGCCTTTCCAGACTTTGCCCGATGCAATCGTCGCCCAGAATTCCTTAAAAAATGCTGGTGGATGATGACCCGATTTGATCAGGCGATGGGTTTTGCCAATTAACTCTTCGCGACGATATTTTGATATTTCACAAAACTTATCATTGACATAGTGGATCACGCCCTGCTTATCGGTAAGCGCCACAATCGCGGCTCGATCTAACGCAAATTCTAAATCGGATAACTCTTTCAGCGTTCGCTCTAACTTCCTATTCACAAAATTTTGCTGCCCAATCCCTAGATTCGCTAAAGTATCTATACCGCCAGAGTCTTTGAATCCTGTATTCATCCGCCCATTGGTTTGACAATTATAATGATTTTCTTGCGGATGAAGCTTTTTGGCTGTCATTTTAGGTTTCCCTTTACTTAACTAAATATATTTAGGTTTACGGCTTAACCGCAACGTTTAAAATATTTTAGGCGTTTGCCAATCAGTAAGGTGTGATTTACTTCACCAATTGGGGATGTTTATCGTAAAAAAAATCGAGCATATTTGAGTTTTGTATCAAATAGTATGAGATTTATTACAAACCTTTTTCAAACTTAATCTTTCCTTAAAGTTTAATCAATTTTCCGGATTGCTGATTCATCGTTCAAGCTCTAATTTAATTTTTTCTCCCCCCGCTCCCCCAGCATCCCCAGCTCCCAGACGCGCCATGGCACGTCTCTACAACCCCAGCTTCCCGGCGTCTCGGTTATTTGACTTGGCACGAAACTCTGGATTAGGCGCGTATCCTGGTAAAATTTGTAGAAAGGCAGACACTATTGCATCATGCCTATAGCATTGGATTGATGGATTAGGTCAATTCTGTCCCAAATTGCTGCAATTCATAATTGAGCAATAATACTTACTGTCTGTGTTTGAGAAGAGGAGAACTACTTTGAAGAAAATTCTGTCCATCATTTTACTCGCCGTCGCCGTGTTTGGTTTGGCATTCAGCCGTCCGGCTCTAGCTGCTGATACGGTAAATGGCGCCAAAATTTTTGCTGCCAACTGTGCTGCTTGCCACATGGGGGGCAACAACATTGTTATGGCAAATAAGACCCTGAAAAAGGATGCCTTGGAGAAGTATGGCTTGGACTCCATCGAGAAAATTGTCTACCAAGCCAAAAATGGCAAAGGGGCTATGCCTGCCTTTATTGGACGCTTAAGCGATTCCGACATTGAAGACGTTGCGGCTTATGTGTTAGAGCAAGCTGAAAAGGGTTGGTAATTCAGATCCGTCACCCTGTAGAGACGTAGCATGCTACGTCTCTACTTGTTTGGGGTGGGTTAATTCTTTGGAGCAGGGCGGGTTTATTCACATCTGTTGTCAGGAAACATAAGATCATAGTCAAACCTGCCCCTACTGATACCAAATCCTGGTTAACTACCCCCTTTATGGGTGCTGAATGGAGTGTAGGGTGTGGGGAATAGCAGCCAAGGAATAAAGGGGGTGACAAAGTCGGGCGTTCAAGTTTACACCAATGGCGCTCCTACAAGTCTTCAAAAAACCAATCTTCCTTTAACACATCTTCACTCGATGCGGGAGGATCTTCTGGGAAAAATTGTATGGGTTTATCCATTAAACGCGCTATGACTTTTTTGGCATCCTGATA
>CAZNNK010000980.1:647-2794 GCA_964574085.1 uncultured Coleofasciculus sp. | reverse complement strand
ACTGTCGAGACGCCGAAAAATCAGCCAAAAACAAGGGACGCGATCGCCTCGCTATTCGGATTCTATTTAATAGTGGCAATTACCTAGAATGGGTTTGTCCTTGGTGGTGTTTGCAACAGTTCCTAGAAAGCTATCAAGACAGAGAGGGAGACACCTTAGCCGCGCTGCAAGAAAAGCCCAAAGGGAATAAGACAACCCCCAACTGGACTCATTTTTATAATGATGTTGCTACCTTAGAATCTCGCCATGCTTTTCAGGGGCAAACTCAAATTGCCCTGGGGTTGTTTGAACTTTACTTTACCCCCGAAAATCGCCAATGTTTAGAAACCCATCTGTGGGATACAGGGGATGTTGATCATCAACAGAAAACAGGAATTTTAGGCAATCAACCCCATGTCCAAGAAAAGCAAAACATTAAGGCTTTAAACAACTGGGTGATTAACTTGGCTAAAGTGGGGTTTCATTTGTCCTCCTCAGTCACCGAGAATGCTTAACCCTAGCCCCTTACAGTATTATGTTTAGTCACCTGATTATTATCCAACCCCTTGGTTTTCTCTATGGTAGTGCGGGTCCCTTCCTTTCACCCGATAACCTAGTTGGGCGATCTGGAAATAGCTTTCCGCCTAGTGCAGCAACCGTATCGGGATTATATGCGGCTAAATACAGTCAACCGGGAATCAACAAAAGAGGGGAAACCACCCAACAATTAAACTTACCCGATTTAACCCTAGCCGGACCCTTTTGGGCGTATACTAAGGATACTCAAAACTTTTATGTTCCGACTCCCTTTAACTATTTAGCCGAGATGAATCCCCCACAAGATGAGGAAAAAATTCGTCAAGGGAAAATCATTGAAAAATTAACCTGGAACAGCGAAACCCAACAATGGCAACCCCTCAAATCGGGTAAATTTGATACGGAAACTTGGCTACCAATTAACCAATGGGAGAAAGCGGAAACCGTTTCTAAAGCGCCTTGGCAATATTTACCTCATTTACACCCACGTTTAGAAACCGAACAACGTCGAGTTGATGCTAGTTCGGAACAGGGAAGTTTGTTTTTGGAAAATTCAATTCAAATGCATCCCGATACCTGTTTAGTGTATTTGACCAATACTCCCATTGATGACGGTTGGTATCGGTTTGGCGGTGAAGGACATTTAGTTGAGGTACAGTGTCAACCGATTACCAATGAAACGCTTTTAGGACGATTAAATCAACCTGTGGGAAATAATTTTGCCCTAATCACGCCTGCGGTGTGGGGTTCTAATCGCTTGTCTTACCGATTTCCGACTATTAGGCAAGAAGAGGACTGGATAACAGCACCAGAATGGGAAAATGCCCAAGTTTTCACCGAACGTCCTCGTCCTTTTCGCTATCGGTTAGGGGGAACAGGAGACAGCAAACGCCTATCTAGGGGACGTTATGCGATTCCCCCTGGAACCGTTTATGTATTGGAAACAGGGATTCCTAAACCTTGGTTTGACTGGGATAAATGCTGGTTTCCTGATGAAGGGTATTCCTATAAACGTTGGGGATGTGGATTAGCGTTACCCCTGTCATAGTTTTGGATTTAAATAGTTTGGAGAGTTAACCATGTATCACAAAGCTTACGGCATTATTGAAACCCAAGCCCCCCTTCATGTGGGTGCTAGTGCGGGAGAAGAAACGGGAAATTTGAACCTAATTTTTCGCGACCAATTTACCCAAACGGGGATGATTCCAGGGAGTTCAATTCGGGGACGATTTCGGGCAGATATGCGGAATCCAGCGACGAATAATGGCACGCGATCGCACACCGAATCTCGCCATGATGATGTGGCGCTTTGGTATGGTCATGAAGCTGTTGCTAACCCGAACCAAAAAGATGGCGGGACAACTGAAGCTTTAGTCAAATTTGAATATGCCTCGTTGGTTTGGTTCCCTGTATTTTCTCCAGGACAACCGATTGTTTGGGTTAGCTGTCCATCCCTGCTCAAACGCTATCAGAAAGTTGCTGAAATTAACGCCAAAGTTCCTGATCCGTACACGGCTGATCCGGAGTTAAAAGCCCGTGTTGTCCCCGGAACGACTGAAAAAGTTTTATTCTTTAATCTGGGGTTTTTAGGCATTGAACACCATGAAAGTTTAGCCGATTGGATACCCGTT
>CAZNNK010000980.1:0-637 GCA_964574085.1 uncultured Coleofasciculus sp. | reverse complement strand
TATGGGATTGTATCGACAAAGCCGGATTAAAATGCTGGAGGATATGAAGAAAGTCGATACGAAAACCGGGGCATTTTTTAATGTGGAGGCGTTACCCGTGGGGAGTATTTTAGCGTTTCCTGTGGCATTAAAACAACTCGGCTGGAAACCCTTTGGAGAACCCAAACCGAATCAGCCTTATTCCCAAGAACTTTATTTTGGTGGGTTGGAATCAATTGGATTTGGTCGCTGCAATGTGACTTTAGCTGGGGAAGCGTTTTCCCCGCAGCAAACTGAGACTGAAAAACAGGAGGTTTAAGTTAATGGCTTGGAAATACTATAGTTTAGTCGAAGATGGGCGAAAGTTTCACAGTTTAGATCAAATTGCCCAAACCTTAGTTCTAGATGCCAGACAACGCGATCGCCAATCCTTAAATCAATCCTTTAAAATGCGGGAAGCAGTAGCTTATGGGTTAGAGCGATTTTGGGGCGAACATCTGCGGCTAAAGGGAAAGTCGAAGAAAAACGGGGATGAATTTGACTGTAAAGGGGACTATTGGAAAGCTACCTGGGATGCTTTAGTCAGCATTATGCAACCCGCAGGGGTGACAATTCCCAATGATCCGGTTAATGTGTGAAATCCTAACACCGTGCAAGC
>CAZNNK010000979.1:0-2796 GCA_964574085.1 uncultured Coleofasciculus sp. | reverse complement strand
GCTGAATCGACTGTTGCGGTTGATCCCAGGGCGGCAGAATCAATCTCCGATTAAAATTGATGTCAGCTCTAGTGGTGTGGGTAAGAGTATCCCAAACTTGTGGCGAGAACTTACTGCTTGTCTCCAATTACCCAGAGAAGCGACACCTACGGAGATTATGGATCGAGTTTGCGATCGCTGGCAAACTCAGGATGTTATTTTTGTCTTCTATACGGTGGATTATATGCCGCCAAGTATGCTTTCTGAATGGCTACAGGAGTTCTGGGAACCGTTGGTGACAAGAGCAAAGAAAAGTTTACCCCAGGGCGACAGGCATTTGTTGATGTTTCTGGTGGATAATTGTGGCAGTGTTGGTCAATCGTCGAATGTTAGGTTAGCTGAGAACTTTGAGCAACCGGAATATCCCTTACGCTTACCACCAGCGAGTCTATTTCCACGAGAAGCCTTGGATGAGTGGATAGACAATCTGAGTATGTCGAGCCAACTTCAAATACCGACTGGATTGACTGCCAATGTTTTGTTAGAACGTTCTAATAACGGTGTTCCTCACTATGTTTATGAAGAAATATGTAGGCATTGTGGGCTTAGTTGGGAAGGAGTATTAGCAAAATGGTTAATTTAAGCCACCCACTTGCGGCTAAAGGTAAGCCCTATTACACAGGTAAGTCAATCTCTGAGGAAGCCTGGAAAAAAACAGGAATAGCCCCTTATTTGCCCTCGCCAGAACTGGTTAATGCGGTGAATTTAGCGATATTTCTGGAAAAACGTCCGTTGTTGTTGAAAGGGGAACCGGGATGCGGTAAGACACGATTAGCGGAGGCGGTGGCTTATGAATTAGGCTTACCTTATGAGCCGTGGTATGTTAAGTCAACCAGTCGGGCGCAAGATGGACTTTATACCTACGATGCGGTGCGCCGTCTACACGATGCTCAACTGGTGCGGATGGGTGAAAAAAGCCAGTCTCAGGTGGAGAATTTAGAGCATTATATCAAAATGGGGGCATTAGGACGGGCGTTTCAAAATCATCAGCGCACCGTGGTGCTAATTGATGAAATTGATAAGGCGGATATCGATTTCCCTAACGATTTGTTGCGGGAACTTGACGAGCAGACGTTTGTTATTGAGGAAACGGGGGAGAAGATTGAGGCAGTTTATCCGCCGATTGTGTTTATTACCAGCAATGATGAAAAAGATTTACCGGATGCTTTTTTGCATCGTTGTCTGTTTCATTATATTGAGTTTCCGGGGTCAAACCAGTTAGTTGAGATTATTAACGCTCATTTTCCGGCATTGGCGCCAGCATTAGTTGAGGCGGCGGTCAAGCGATTTGCGGAGTTGCGAGAGAAGATGGTGAAGGGGAAGTCGGGGAAAAAAGTGAGTACGAGTGAGTTATTGGATTGGGTGGCGGTGTTGCAGCAGTTTCCCCAGGATGAGGTGTTAAAACAGCTTGAGGGAGATTTGCTGTTTCCTGAGGTGTTGTTGAAGAAGTGGGAGGATCATTTACGGTATTTGAAGTAATATAAAATTTAATAAATAAAGAGCCGGGAAATAGAGAGCCGGGAAATCAATTTCCGGAACCCAAAGTTAAAACCCGTTAAAACGGGTTAGTTATAGAGGAAATCTATAAAAATTAAAGTAAATGTAATATACAATAATGGATTTAATTTATGTTTAATTTAAATTGGCGTTATGAATTATGATGAACTGCCATTGATAGACATTTTTAACAGCCTGCGCCAGCGCCATGGTTTACCGTTGGGGGTAGATGAGTATTTGGTGGTGGTGCGATCGCTCCAAGCTGGTTTGGGTGTGGGGAGTCGGCTGGAGTTGGAACAGTTGTGCTGTCTGGTGTGGGCGACATCTGAGGCGGAATGTCAACTGATTCGACGGCTGTTTGAGCAGATGTGGGCGCGTTTGCAAACCAATTCACGGGAAGAGAGCGATCGCGCATCCCAGGCTTCTGTCTCTCCATCCCCGCCCTCTCAACCCGATCAGCCAAATCAGGAGTTAGAGGAATCTCCCAGTCAAACCCTAGACATGGATGAACCGGTGCAGGTGGTTCAGGCGGTGCGTCGCCATAAATCGGATAAAGAATTCAAACGCCCCCGCTATATGTTGCTAACTGAATATTTCCCCGTTACCAAGCGACAAATGAAGCAAAGTTGGCGTTATTTGCGTCGCCCGATACGGGAAGGAATACCCGTAGAATTGGATATTGAGGCGACAGTGGAAACGATGGGGCGTCAAGGGATTTTACTGACACCCGTGTTAATTCCGCGTCGGATTAATCGCACAGATTTAGTGTTAATGATTGATCAGGAAGGCTCAATGGTGCCGTTTCATCGGCTGTCGCGACAGTTAGTTGAAACAGCCCAACGAGGGGGGCGGTTGCGACAAACTCGTGTATTTTATTTTCATGATTATGTTGATGAGTATTTATATCGTCATCCAGCCTTAGTGAATGCTCAATTAATGGATGAGGTATTAGCAGAAGTGGGGGAACGGGCGGTAGTCTTGATTGTCAGCGATGCAGGTGCAGCACGAGGGAATTTTGATGCTGAACGGGTGAAGCAGACTGAAGACTGGATGGAACGGTTAAAGCAATCGGTGCGTTATACAGCTTGGTTAAACCCGATGCCGAATGAGAGTTGGTTGTATACAACGGCGGCGGAAATTGCCCGTTTTGTGCCAATGTTTGAAATGAGTCGTCAGGGGATGAATGCGGCGATTAGCGTATTGCGGGGACGATATGGAGTTGGGGATAAAATGTATAGATAATGGGCAATAAAGCCGGGA
>CAZNNK010000978.1:0-2796 GCA_964574085.1 uncultured Coleofasciculus sp. | reverse complement strand
TCTACCATCAAAGTAAAAAACCTACCCTTGTGAGGCTCCCCCAGCTCCCCCAGCTTCCCCAACAGGAACGGAGAGGGTGGGATTCGAACCCACGGACCTTTTGGGTCACTCGATTTCAAGTCGAGCGCATTCGACCACTCTGCCACCTCTCCAGGCTTATCTATCATACCAAGCCTGAGCGCTCATGGCGACTGTCTGGACACAAATTGCCCACTAACGGGTTGAGGACGGCGATAGAGAAACTCTTCTAGGACAACAGAATCGTCATTCCCTACCCAAACTAGAGAAATTGAAGCCACCCCATCTTCTTCCAGAGACACCAGCGAAAAATTCCGCAGTCGGTTTGTTTGCGTTTGCACAATTCGGGGGACACTGGCGGAATTCAGATACACCGTTCCCTCGGAACTGGTGGTTACAATTGTTCGCAATCGCTTGGTTGTGTGGCGTAATCGGTGATGCATGTGACCAAAGGTGACCAAAGGAATTTGTTTTCCCAACGCCTGAACTTGGGCGATCGCGGCGGCAAAATCTGGGTCACCATGATCACCACCCACGGGATGCCAGTCCCTGCCACAAGGGGATTCGGCTTCCTCGCCTAACCCCGTTGGTCCATTGTGACCCAAAAACAGAATCCTGTTGTATTCTGTGGCTTTGGCGGCGGCGACAATTCGGGCAACGGACTCCTCAAAACTGTTGACCCCATACCAATCCCGATAGAAGTCCTGATTTTTCCACGCTGATCCGCCCCAACTAAAGGGACGAGCGCCGACGACCGAAAGTTGAAGTTCGGGAAAATCTAGATATCTGTAACCCACATGGGCATCTCCTAGCGCCTCTAACTGGTCTTGTAACCAGTTTTCCTGTTGACGGTTGTATGGACATTTTTTCCGTCCCCAAGCCGATGCCGTATACCAAGCATCGTGATTTCCCAGAATCACCGCTTTCGGCAGATCCACGGAAGCCACTTGCTGCACCACTCCCACCGACTCGTTGCCAAAATCCCCGACAAACAGCACTAAGTCAACGCCTAAGCTTTTCAGTGCGATCGCGTCTTCTGCTTCCCATTGGTCGTGAACATCACCAACGACGGCAATTTTCAGAGATGGCTGATTATAACTGGTCATATTCACTATTAGAATAAATGTTGCTTTGAAAGTCTCTATCGTTCCTCTTGTCGAGGCAATTGTATTAATCAAATAATTTGAATAATATCTGTATATTCTGTCAACAACTCATCGTAAGTGAGGCTATCATCTTGACTTTGAGGACTCCAAAGCAGTTCCACTGTCATCAAATAGTCAGGGCGAACTGACGCCAATTTCTGTAATGCCTGATTCAGGGCTTCTGCTGAACGGATGTCGCCAAATAAGGGACGATCATCTGCCGTTCCCACTAAGAGCGTCACGACAATATAAGCGGCTGGATCTTCCTGAGCATCGGGCATTACTGGAACTTGTTGCCGCACTCGTCCGCCAACATTACTGAGGGTTTCGGCACTAAATTTACTGCGTTCTTCTACTGAAAGTTGGGTAAATAGGGTTTTAGCGTCCTCGATATTAACGCTTTGGGAACGACTTAATACATGACTCCAGGTATCGGAATGACGCAGCAAGATTAAGGCTGATTCTTGCAGCAGTTCGAGTAAGCCTTCGCGAGTCGTTGTATCCACAGTTAAGGCGAGTTCCGATAACTCGGATTGCAAGTTGGGGGTGTGAGCAAATAAGGCGACCTGTAATTTACTCACGGTGACAATATCATTGTCTAGCTCATTCGTGGCAGCTTTTCGGCGTTTCAGCAGAGACAAAATTAACTTGATGAGTAGATAAATGACCAGGAAAATCCCGACGCCAAAAAATAGTAAAGCGATGAAGACGGGTAGAGGGTTCGCTGATTTAGTGGAGTTCGCCACTTGAGTTGAATTCGTGGCTGGCGCCGTAGCAGGCGGTGGAGTTGTACTGTCAGTTGATCCCGGATTGGTAAGGGTTTGATTGGGTTGGGGAGGCGGTACTGAATCGGTTGTCGCTGGACTAGATGTTGAGGGATAATCCTGGAAATCATTATCGTCATTTTCGATTTCAATTTCGAGTTCCCCGGAACGATGTCCGTGTCCATAAGATGGGTGAGGAGTACGACTGGGATGGGTTGACGAATGACTGGGTTGATGGGGCTTGGTTGGAGTCGAGGTTGGAGATTTAGGTTTCTCTAATGTCCCGCCACGGACTCGTCCTCCGGTTGTTCCCCGATTGGTAGGATGAGACTGAGATGGAGATGTTCTCGACGATGATGGGGGCGAAGATGAACGACTAGGGGAAGATGAACGGCTGCTACTGCTGGAACCTGAACGGGAGGGTGAACTACTGCGACTAAAGGAACCACCACCGCTGCGTCCCCCACGGCTTCTGGCATAGGCGTCATTACGGAGATCGAGCAATGGACTAATGCGATCGCGCGATACCTCTAGGTCTACACTGTTAATTAGGCTCAAACAAAGAGCGGTGGCAAATACGCTCTTCAAGGTTATCCGTGGTAGCCGACTCATGAAATTCTCCCGATGCTACTCCCTTAGCTACAATTCTAGCTTTTTGCGGAAAATCATCGGTAAAACTCGCCCCGACAACGTTGATCCCAAATGTAGGTGAACCGGAAACTTTACCAAAACTTGATGGTTCTGGGGTAGGCATGAGCGCCTGATCGGACGTGACATCCTCCTACACCGAATCAAAGATTACGGTGTAGGCTTCCCTACCTCGCGATCGGGCATTCCTGTTTCTTCGGTCTTCCCTAGCAGTTGTTGGT
>CAZNNK010000977.1:0-2797 GCA_964574085.1 uncultured Coleofasciculus sp. | reverse complement strand
CTTTTGCACAGACATGCGGATATCGTGATCAAACCCCGGTAAGATTGACTCCTCGACATCCATCAGCGTGACCTCAGATCCCAAAGCATCCATCATACTGGCAAATTCTACACCAATATAGCCGCCGCCAATAATGGCTAGTCGTTTGGGCAATTCTTGCAGGTGAAACATTTCGCGAGAGGTAATTGCATGGTCTTTGCCAGGGATATTTGGGACAATGGGATGTCCCCCTACAGCAATAATAATTTTATTGGCAGTGATTTGGCGATCGCTTACAGTTATCGTATGAGCATCTACAAATTTGGCTTGACCGCGAATCAGGTCGATTCCCGCCTCCTCCAGGGTTTGCCGATAGGATTGATTCAGTTTATCGATATGGTGGTGAACTTTGCGGAGCAATTGTGACCAATTGATTTGCCGTTGACATTCACTCCAGCCATAGCTAGTTGCGAGTTGATCTTGTAACGCAAAATCAGCCGCATAAACCATTAATTTTTTGGGAATGCAGCCGCGATTGACACAAGTACCACCGAGGGATTCTTTTTCCACCACAGCAACGCTGATGTCATAAGCCGCCGCTCGTTTCGCCGCTGCTAGTCCACCAGACCCTGCACCAATGATGAGGAGTTCGTAATTATAAGACATACTGTTGTTTGAAGTATCTGTACCTAATTTGAAAGTTGCATAGGTGAAGTAAGTCTTGCACCATTCAACAGGCAGATTTTTGAGCAATTACAGTCGATTTGAGGAATGGGTTTAGCCATTGTAGGGGCGGGTTTAGCCATTGTAGGGGCGGGTTTAGGAACTAAAGTCAGCTATTTACCAATAAATGAACAGCAAAACCCGCCCTATCTCACTCGTTTCCCAGCACTGCCTCCCTGGATAAAGGCTAAAGCCCTGACTACAAACTACGAACTAACTTCATCAGTCCTTAGGCAGAGGATAGTCTAGGTCATAACACCTAAGGTGAAGCTATAGTGAATTTTTTGGCTTGCATATCACCAATTGCCACAATGAGCCAGACTAAATCCCCCGACAAAACTCAAGATCATTCCCCGACTACCAAGGAGGATGCAATCACCTCTCATGTTTCCCCTTGGTTAGTGCGTCTAGTCTATCCTCTAGGTCGTTACCTGGTTTTGCCCTTTTACTTTGGCAAAATTGAGGTCAAGGGACGGGAGAATTTACCCAAAGATAGTCCAGTTATCTTTGCACCCACCCATCGGTCTCGTTGGGATGCGCTGATGTTAGCTTATGCCGCTGGTCGAGATATTACCGGACGGGATTTACAGTTTATGGTGTCGGTTAATGAAATGAAAGGGGTGCAAGGCTGGTTTATTCGTCGTTTAGGCGGGTTTCCCGTTGATCCTAAACATCCGGGAATTTCCAGTCTGCGTCACGGAATTGAGTTATTGGAGAAGGGAAAAGTTCTGGTTATTTTCCCTGAAGGCGATATTTTTCGGACAGAAGAAATTCAACCCCTAGAACCGGGATTGGCTCGTATGGCGCTCCATGCAGAAACAGATCAACCGGGTTTAGGGATTAAAATTGTGCCGATTCGGATTCATTACAGTCAACCTGTACCGCACCAGGGATGCGATGTTGATATTCATATTGGTAAGCCTTTATCGGTGGCAGATTACTGTCATAAACCTGTTAAAGGATGTGCTGAAGAAATTAGAGATGATGTGCGACAGGCGCTTCAGGATATTGGAGATTGATGATTCGTGATTGGTAATTGACATCGATTGTAGGGGCGGGTTTAGGGACTCAATTCGGATATCCACCACTAACGGAACAACAAAACCCGCCCTAATTCCTAATTCAGATCAAATCCGTTACAAAATTATATTTTTTCAACGCAGAGGAACGCAGAGGTTTACGCAGAGTAACGCAGAGGGGGTAAGTAGGTGGGGACAATTAAAGTTAACGGCGGAGATCGTCATTCGTCATTCGTCATTTGTAAGGGTTTGAGGAACATTCACAGAACTTAACATAATTCGGTTTATTTCCACCAACCTACTTAGAGGACTTGAGGGACAAATTTATAGGATTTATAACTAAACAGAATGATATTAATTTTTTAATTTATGGAATATTTTTTTGTGCTGGTAAATAAACAATAAAACTATCCCTGTCTCACGTAGCCTCACAAGGCTTGCGCCCTCAAGGTTTGCATACCCTAGTTCTTATAAAAAACGCTATAATATATAATCTATGTCTTCAAACTTGTGAGGATAGAAGTATGTATAAAATCATAATAGTTTCTGCCCTAACTTTGATAACGTTGACAGGAAATACCGTCAATGGCATAGCCCAGACATCCCCGCGATCGCCTGCATCATCTCCAGAAATAGATCCCGGATATTACATTGACCTGAATCGAGCGAAAAATCTAGCCCGACAAGCGGCTGAACAGATTAATGGTGGATTGAGGCAATATCGGGCTGAAGCGGCGATGCATGGCCCGGTACAAGATGCACCTTATACAGAAAATGGGGATGGTACTATAACATTTACCTTTAAAGGACGCCCTCCCGGTGCGAATGTGTTCACGGTAGAAACCAGCGTCACTGTCAATCAAACTAATGGCAGGGTTATGGTTAACTATAATAGACCGATTAGAAATTAATTGAATCCTTTGCTAAAAACGTCCATGGTGGAACCATGAATCATGAACGATTAACGATGAACCCTGACGACGATGAAATTTAGTGAACTGGTAGAAAAACTTAATATAGACACCGATCGCACGAGTCTATCGGTTAATCCAGAGGGTGATCCAGAGATTCAGGGG
>CAZNNK010000976.1:0-2798 GCA_964574085.1 uncultured Coleofasciculus sp. | reverse complement strand
GTTTTGAAATTAGCTCGAACTCTTGAATCAGTCCTTCAATATACCGCATAATACTCCCGGCTGCATGGCGGTAATACTCGCGAAAACTATTAGCCGCTTGTTCCTCAATTTTGCGCTGACTGGCTCGGATTTGTGGCGTTAACAACTTAGATAACCGTTGAACGGCGAAATGGCGTTTTTGTTCGCGGGTTGTAAAAATACCCAAAATGCTATTCAGCACCACTGCCCCCATCATCACCGTCTTGTTCACTGGGGGACTAAAATGAGTCACTAGGGTTTGGGAGAGTCTCAAGAAACTCCCGCCAATTTCTGCCGCATTATCACTATGCAACGCAGCAGGAGTCGGGAAAAAGTGGTAATTATCCCTACCCATCTGAGCGATTAATTGTAAATCGGTTCCCAGTTCAGATAAGGCAATTTCGACATCTCGATTAAAGTTTTGCACCGTTGTTTGATAGGCATGTTGCAGGCGATCGTCAATTTGCAGGGCTTGCAGTTTATAGTCCCAATTTTGTTTTAAGCTGTCCTGACTAAAGTTCCAATTAGATTCAGCAAAATCGGGTAAACTATTGAAAATGTCTTGGAAAATGCTGGCAATTTGATACTGGAGGAATTCCAGATGATCCTTACCCGCCGTTTTGATTTGCGCCTGTAAGGTTTCTCGTTGACGGGTGAGGGTGGTACTCAATTGGTGATAGATTTGGGATTTCTGACTCATCCAATGGTAGGGGCGTTCAATTGTCCCCACAGTCGAACCGAGAAGCGTTTGCGATCGCCGAATCGCGCCATGCTTGACTAGGGATTCGCGGATGGAGTCTAAAAAGTCTTGGATGCGACTGGCTTTAAGCAGTTTCTCCTGATTGGCTTGGTGTTCAGGTTCGCTTGCCATTTGCGCCGCCAGCAGCATGACGGGGATAATATCAAAGTAGTCGTTGGCATAATGGTTTTGGGCATAGCGACGGATGCGATCGATATGTCCAGCAATCCCACTATTTCCTTCTAGGGTAAAGAGTTGATCGGGGTTTTTTAAGAAATAGTCTAAGCGACGCGGATCACGCAAGTTATATTTCAGGTTGAGCAGAATAATTAAGGGTTTTGCCTTGGCTTTTAACTGCTGCAAGAATTGAAACTCGGTTTCTTGGATACTGTCATTGGTGACAAGGTAACAAATCAGATCGGATTCTTCAATCACACTTTCGACAATTTCCTCTTCCGTTTTCCCTCCCGGTGCGCCAATTCCGGGGGTATCAATAATGCGAATATTTTTCCAATCATACACTCGATTAAAGCGAGTCGTCCGTTGTCCCCCACTACCAATCGCTTCCCAGCCTTCCCCAATAATAATGGCATGAAGGGTACTTTTGCCGACTTTGGTTTTTCCCATAACCGCCAGACTAAAATGATGCAGGGCGCGTTGTTTTGCCCACAGGGATTCACGGACAACGTCCAGTTCTTGCCTAATCTCGGTGGTTAGGGTTTGTTGAGTTGGGTTGAATTGATGGATCAGTTCTTGCGTAGTGGGGTTTGTCGGCTGCTGGTTAATCGTTTTCTGGAGGTTTTCTAAGGTGAGTTTTAGGGTTTGATTTAAGCCGATTAACGTGGATTCAGTATCCGTGAGTGCGGTTTCAGCGAAGCGATAATCTTCCCTGGCAATAATGCTATTTTGTTGTACCGCCTCTTCGTAATCGGGTCCGGCTAAGAGAATTTGCCGTTGCAATTGGACAATGCGGCGTCCCAGGGTTTCAGGGGCGAAAGCGGCGAGTTTAGCGATTAAGGTGCGGGATAAGATAGACTCTGCACCCATGAGTAAAATCGCGCTGAGTGAGAGTTTCTCAGGGAGAGACTCCTGATCTTGTTGGCGAGTGGCTTGCAAAGATTGGGCTTGAGTCACCATCTGTTCCACCTCTGTCGCATCCCAGTGCCAAATTTGCGCCACCTGGGCAATCATTTGCTGTTCCAAGGGGGAAAAGAGTCCATCGACATAAGCGATCGCCAGGAGTTGCTGCATTGCTTCGGGTTGCTGTTCGGGGGGGATTTGCTGGGCGATGTCCTTGACAGGGAGGAGAGTTTTCACTTGGGCGAGAATTTTCTCCATTTCGTAGATTGTCTGTTGTCCCACCTGAGTTTGATCGGCCAACTCATGCAAGAGTTTCGACTCTTCCCGATGAATTTGGCGATCGGCACAAACTAGATGGGTGAGTAAGAGAAAGGGGTAGTCGAGGGGTTCACTAGCCATGGGAGTGGTGTTGGGTAGGGTGACCTGGGGGTAAATGCTGGGGGTTAGGGATACCATGATATCGGAAAGCATAATAGGTTCTCCTATACAGTTCCCAGCCAAAGCGATCGCTTTCCCGGATGCTTTGACTGCAAACACCCAAGGGGAAGATGAGGGAGATGGGGAAGATGGGGAGAAGGTTAAACGTGAACATGCCTATAATATGTAGGGGCGGGTTTAGGGACAAAATCAAGAAACCCGCCTCAAACCAAACAACAAAACCCGCCCGCATCCCAACCTAAATTTGATTCACCTCAAAACTGACAACAACACCCACCCGATTTTCCACCGCGATCGCATACCAAAGATGTCGGGGAGTTACAGGATGGGGAAGGGCGGGTTTTGTAGAAATGTTATTGGTTTCTGGGTTAATTTTACTCCTAAACCCGCCCCTACATGCAATGTTCTGCCGGGATATCCGATGTCAATATAGCAGTACTAAGACAGGGCGTGAAGACAGGGTGTGGATATTCTTTACTGTTCCCTGTTCCCTGTTGGACTAACTGATGTCCTTTCCGTACCC
>CAZNNK010000975.1:0-2801 GCA_964574085.1 uncultured Coleofasciculus sp. | reverse complement strand
CAACAGGCAACAGGCAACAGATAAATGTCCTAACGTATCCTCGTAGTGCTATAAGACTTACGGTTATCGGTCTAAGGCGGGACATTTTGGTTAGGAAAAGGAACAGGGAACAAATTTGTCCCAGCTTGGGTTGGTAGCCGACTTACCTATCTTTTCGTCACCTTGACCCAATTCTTGTCGTTTTGCCAACAATTCGTTACATTAATTTACATAATGCAACTAAAACAACAAAGTTATGGACGAGCAACAGCAAAAAGAAGCCAAATTTGGGTTCACAGCGAACGCTGAGAATTGGAATGGTCGTTTAGCGATGATTGGTTTTGTTGCCGCGTTGATTACGGAATATATTTCCGGTCAAGGCGTGTTACATTTCTGGGGACTTATGTAATACTGCATCATACAGTATGGGTTAAGAATAGCTGGGTGTTCATTGCCTGAACCCCAGCTTTCTTGTGTATTCCTAGCGGATATATTCCTTGAGAATGCTGTTGCGATTGGGATGGCGTAGTTTACGCAGGGCTTTTGCCTCGATTTGGCGAATGCGTTCGCGGGTCACGGCAAAGATTTGACCGATTTCTTCTAGGGTTTTCATCCGTCCATCATCTAACCCATAGCGCAATCGGAGTACGTCTCGTTCGCGGGGGCTTAAGGTATCCAGGACGCTTTCTAAGTCTTCCCGCAGCAGATTTTTAGATACTTGGTCTTCTGGCGTTTCACCATCGGCTTCGATGAAGTCACCCAGGCGAGAGTCTTCTTCTTTCCCAATTGGTGTTTCCAGGGAGATGGGGAGTTGAGCTGATTTAGCAATAAATCGCAGCTTTTCGATGGTCATTTCCATCCGGTCTGCGATTTCTTCTTCGGTGGGTTTGCGACCCAGTTCTTGAGAGAGGATTTTGGTGGTCTTTTTGATCCGGGAGATGGTTTCGTAGAGGTGAACGGGAAGGCGAATAGTACGGGATTGATCCGCGATCGCACGGGTGATGGCTTGCCGAATCCACCACGTCGCGTAGGTTGAGAATTTGTACCCTTTTTCGTGGTCGAATTTTTCCGCCGCCCGGATCAGTCCTAAAGATCCTTCTTGAATCAGGTCTTGAAACGACAGACCCCGATTCATGTATTTTTTGGCAATGGACACGACTAGACGCAGGTTAGACTGCACCATTTTCTCTTTTGCCCGCCGACCCAGGAACAGGCGTTTACGAAAGGCGGGAAGTTCCATGTTGACTGAACTTGCCCATTCTCCTTCCTTTGGTTCTCGCTCTAACTGATCATATAAGCGATCGCGAATCCGTTCTAATTCCAATAAGTCAGCAATTTTACGCGCCAGTTCAATTTCTTCATCAGCACGTAATAGCCTAATTCGACCGATTTCTTGCAGGTAGAGGCGAATGGAATCTTCGGTATAATGCTTCTTTTTTGCTTGGGTGCGGCGGCGGGTAGAACGCACCTTACCAGGCTTCCCGTCTTCCTCCTCCGGTTCGGGTTGAACGGTGTCCGCGTTCACGTCCACTAGTTCGTCTTGGGTTGCTTCATCCTCTAGCAAGAATTCAACCTCATTTTGAGGCTGAGAAATTGTTGCAAGTACGTCGTGTGCCTGGGTCATGCCTTTTTCCTCATGCTCCTTCAGTTAAAGACCAGTAGATGTCGAGTAATCTACTTAAATGTTTAGCCAGTGATTTAACCTTACTTTTGCATTCTAATCGGTTATTGAATTGTTGAGCCTGAGAAACTCAGATGAAATTTATTCCTCTTAACTCAACATGGATATGAATGCCGGGTAAAGTAATTTGAATCTTGGCGGCTGTTGAGACTTTTTGATTCTAGCTTTAATTCAAAAAACTTGTTCGCGCTTTTGGGCATCTTAGATTGGCTGATCATCTTCAGCCGTTAAGAGCTTTTACGCGAAATGACTATTTGCCTAAAGAATGAAACCATTATAGATTGTCTTTCCTCGATTTGCATGGCTAGATGAATTGAGGGACTAAGTCTAATCTGATGGAAGTGCGCGATAGAGTCGTAAGCTTTCCGGTTACCCTGGGGAGAACCATCGAAACTCAAACAGTCTCTTGATGTCTCCTGGTTATGTCAATCCTTCTTTAATGTACTCTAGGGCGAGACGGGTTCGTCCCGGACAAATAGCTGAAATGTGATCAGCCATTTTAATGAAGTTAGCTGATAGTTCAACAGCCTTAGTTTCTCTAGAGTTCATGAAATCACCCTGTCCTAGTACAAATGTTCTGTATTGAGACGATTATTCTTCTTTGACTACGTTAGCGAAGTTCGGCGTACATGCAACAAATTTTTTGAGGGTAGAGGTAATGCATAAGTCACGAAGGCTCAATAGTGTGTAAAACATTTGTTTTAGCACACAATCAGAGGATTTGTGTTTAAAATCTGAGTGAAATTCACCGAGATGGTTACAATACTTAACGCTTGTGTCATCTAGTGTAAGCTGGCAGTCGAAGATGGAGACAAGGCAGAGAGTTAACTCTATATATAGTTGCAAGAATGGCAGTTTTGGGGCTGTGCCACTCTACAGATAGCGCTAACGCCAACTTAGTTCACAGCAAGACTGTCACGTTTGAGTTGCCATAGTTGATCAATGGTCACAAAGTTATATCCTTGATCCAGCAGAGTGGGGATTAACGTGGCTGTAGTTTGGGTAACATCTTCTCCTCCACAGGAACCATCATGCAACACAAGCAGCGATCCATTCCGGACTTGCTGTAGGACTCGCCGGATCACAACTGAAGTCCCCGGACGGACCCAATCTTCTGGAACAACACTCCACATGACAGGGC
>CAZNNK010000974.1:0-2806 GCA_964574085.1 uncultured Coleofasciculus sp. | reverse complement strand
GTATGTGACGGGGGATTTAGATGTCCATGATGTGGCGGTGGTCGATCCCCCTGTAACCCCCCATCCCATCTTTGTCAATACCTTATTTAGCTGTTTAGCCACAGTGAGCGAAACCCACAGTTTTATCCCCTTATGGCAACCACCGTTTATTTCCAAGCTAGCGGCGGAAGATCGGTGTCATTTGAATGGTTTGGCGATCGCACAGGGAGAACCCAGGTATGTGACAGCCGTGAGTCAGTCGGATGTTGCTGATGGCTGGCGGGATAAACGGCGCGATGGGGGTTGTGTGGTGGATGTGGGGAGTAATCAGGTGATTGTCACGGGGTTATCCATGCCTCATTCGCCGCGACTGTATCGGGATAAGCTCTGGTTGCTCAATTCTGGCACAGGGGAGTTTGGGTTTGTTGATTTGAGTCGGGGAGAGTTTGAGTCAGTGGCGTTTTGTCCGGGTTATTTGCGGGGGTTGGCGTTTAGTGGGGATTTTGCCATTGTCGGGTTATCAAAACCGAGGGAGAATCGCACGTTTTCGGGTTTGGCGTTGGATGAAAGGTTAGAGAGTAAGCAGGCTGAACCGCGCTGTGGGTTATTGGTGATTGATTTGAGAAGTGGGGATATTGTCCATTGGTTGCGAATTGAGGGAATAGTCACGGAATTGTATGACGTGGCGGTATTGCCTGGAGTGCAGCGTCCGATGGCAGTTGGGTTTAAGACCGATGAAATTCGCCGTGTGGTGAGGATTGGTTCAGTTGACTGGACTTTAGACTATGAGGTCTGTGTTGAGTTTATTAATCAGCCTGGGTGCGCTCGCCGTAACCAAGTAATGTGGGAAAGGGAATCAAGTCATATCGGCGAGTGTGCCCAGGCTATTTCTATTTTGTCTGCTCCCTATATCACTGAAGTTGCCAAGAACTCAATCCCTACTCTGAGCCTGATTTGACAAGAGTGAAACCCACGCACCAAACCGCCCTAAGCCAAGATAGGCATAGGGTGTAGCGATTTGTAAAAAAGGAACTTTAGGTTAAGCCTTCCATCAAGTAGCTCAATGAGTAGAGCATCCAATCGTTGTAGTGGAGTATTAACACAGCGCGTGCGATCGCGCGCGGTCTGGACTCTGTTATGTATGTATTTGCAGTATTTTCACTGTCCCTATGGTTTTGTGTGCCTACCTACTTGGCGTGAAAAAACTTAACTTCTCTTGAGTGAGCTTTTGTATACTTAATGACTAAATGGGGAGACAATGAGAATGAACTCAAATCACTCATCTCTCCCCTCTATGAATTATAAACAACTTCAGGAATTTCGTGCCTCAGTATATGAACTACTCAACTTTGCCAAGGATGCAACATTTGAGCTAATGGATGCGGTACTCACCACTCGCAATTCCTATAGCCTAGCTGATTTTTCCTTAAGCCCGTTTTTTCGGCGTCAATGGCCGAGTGTCTACGAAGCTGTAGAAGATTGTAGACCATCACGTAACAAATTGATGCGCTTATATATCAAGCAGATACCCACAGAAAAGCGCCCAGTTTTAGGAGTCGATCACACGCCTTGGGCAAGATTTCATTCACCCACACTGCAAGACCGTACTTACCAACATCAACCGAGTGCGATTTCCTCTAACAAACCCATTAGCCTTGGACAAGGATATAGTACCATAGCTTGGATACCTGAAGCACAAGGAAGTTGGGCATTACCCTTAAGACATGAGCGTATTACCAGTTGGGAGAATCCAATTAGCAAAGCCACCTGGCCAATCAAACAAGTTTGTCGCCATTTACCCTTACGCCCTATTATATTATTAGATAGTGAGTATGGAAATGCCTCTTTTCTGAATCAGACAGGAGATATAGAAGCTGATTTTTTGATCAGGATTCGCTCTAATCGTTGTTTATATGCAGCACCTCCTGAGTATACAGGTAAGGGAAGACCTAGAAAACATGGTGAAAAATTTAAGCTGAATGACCCCTCGACTTGGTGGGAAGCACCTGAATCTATTGAGGTTGAGGATGCTAAGTTGGGGGAGCTTCGAGTGCGAATGTGGAAAGACCTACATTTTTCAGGTAGTGCTTCGACTCCCATGCAACTGGTTTTAGTAGAACGGCTCGAAGTCGAATCTGAAAAGCCTAAGTCTAAGCCTTTATGGTTAGTATGGATCGGTCAGTCCAGGGTTGCCCTGAGTGATATTTGGCGAAAATATTTGCGCCGCTTCGCGGTTGATCATTGGTATCGTTTTATTAAGCAACGACTACATTGGACTGTGCCTCAGTTTAGCACTCCTCAACAATGTGAACGGTGGAGTGATTTGATGCCAATTATGACTTGGGAGTTATGGTTGGCTAGAGATTTAGTATCACAGTATCATCTACCCTGGCAAAAGCCAATTCAGAATTTGACTCCTGGAAGGGTAGCTCAGTCGATTACATTACTTTTGCCAGAGATTGGCACACCCACTGTTGCTCCCAAACCCCGTGGAAAGTCTCCTGGTTGGACTGAGGGAAACAAACGTACTAAAAGAACTCGTTATCCCGTAGTCAAAAAAGGTAAAATCCGACACAAAAAATCCTCAAAAAAAGCATCTTAAACTCTAATTTTTTAGTAATTTCCCTTCCTGCTCAGCTTCAGGTTATAGCTGGGTTAGTTTTTCGTAGTCTAAACTCCAGTACGGTAATATCCCCCCAGAACTCGACCTCAACGGTAACGAAGCAGGTATTGATTTTACTACCACCTTTACCGGGAGTGCTGTCTCAATTGTCGATCGCACCAACTTAACCTTAACTGACGCCAACACCACCACCCTCGCTAACGC
>CAZNNK010000973.1:0-2808 GCA_964574085.1 uncultured Coleofasciculus sp. | reverse complement strand
ATAGCAGTCAAATCCTCACTGCCAGTACAGATCAAACCGCTCGCCTGTGGGATATCAAAGGTAATCTTCTAGCAGAGTTCCAGCATCTTTATGATGTCAACAGTGCAGTATTTAGCCCCGATGGCAGCCAAATCCTCACTGCCAGTAGCGATGGAAGCGCCCGCCTGTGGGATACCAAAGGTAATCTCCTCGCCGAGTTCCAGCATGATCATTATGTCACCAGTGCAATATTTAGCCCCGATGGCAGCAACAACAACTGTTGGATAAAGACACAATCTTATTACAATATGCCCTAGGAGAAGAACGCAGTTATCTGTGGGCAATCACCCAAGATAGCATCACCAGTTATCAACTTCCCCCCAGAAACGAAATCGAAACAGCCGCCCAATCCTTCTTCCGATTAACCACAGATACCAACGCAACAATTCCTGATGAAATTCTTCCGGCTTCTACTCAACTGACAAAACTGATTCTCCCTAACCTAGAGAAACTCTCACAAAAACGCCTATTAATCGTACCCGATGGTCAACTTCATTACCTACCCTTTTCTGCCCTATCTATAAATTCTGCCGACTATAAACCCCTACTCACCAAACATCAAGTCATCCATCTTCCTTCTGCTTCCACCGTTGCAATTAACCGCAACCAACTGCAACAACGTACTACTGCACCCAATACCCTTGCCATTATCGCTGACCCCGTTTTCTCTCCCGAAGATAAACGCTTCAACGGTGAAACCAACCCTCCATCTAAAGGAAATCGTGGTACAGAAAACATTGCTCAACGGAGTTTAGAACGCTCAACCTCTACCGCCGAGATAGAAAAATTATCACGTCTATTTTATACCCGCACCGAAGCTGACACTATCCTCCAACTTCTCCCCGACAAATCCAGTCTAGGAATTTTCGATTTTGAAGCCAACTTAAACCAAGTCAAAGCCCCAGATTTAAGTGAGTATCAGATTATTCATTTTGCTACCCATGGCATCCTCAATCGTGAATACCCAGAACTATCAGGATTAGTTGTATCCTTAGTAGACCAACAAGGCAACCCACAAAACGGATTCTTACGCCTAAATGATATTTTCAACCTAAATCTCCCCGCCGAATTAGTCGTATTAAGTGCTTGTCAAACAGGTAGTGGAAAAAATGTCAAAGGAGAAGGAATTGTCGGCTTGACAAGAGGATTCATGTATGCAGGCGCACCAAGAATCATTGCGTCATTATGGAACGTTAATGATGCATCAACCGCCGAACTCATGAGCCAATTTTATCAAAAATATCTCCAAGAAAATCTGCCTCCAGCCGAAGCCTTGCGACAGGCACAATTAGCCATGTGGCAAAGCAACGTTGATTGGCGAAAACCCTATTATTGGGCAGCCTTTACCCTGCAGGGAGAATGGCGGTAAACACAAATATGCCATCATTATGTAGGGGCGCACCGACGTGCGCCCTTTGCTAACGTGTGCCCTTTGCCCATATTGACCCTTTCCCAGCGTGCGCCCAATTTAATAAAATCTATTCCATCGCCTTTGATACCGTTTTCAAAGGAATAAATAATGACAGCGAACTACTTTGTAACGCGATAAAACCATATCTCAAATAAAACGCCTTAGCCTCCTCATTCAGTGCATCAACCACAACCGCAAAAATACCCACATCCTGAGAAAGGCGAATCGCACGACGCAAGCACTCCATCAGCAAAGCTTCTCCCAACTTTTTACCCTGCATTGAGGAATCAACTGCCAGTTTTCCCATTCGCATCGCTGGCACCGGATAACGAGGCAATCCTTTCCCATAACTTTTCGGCATCGACTCCCGTTGAATTTCTGACATACTCACCGAATAATAACCCGCAACATTCGGTTCTCCCTCTTCGGGAATGGCTACGAATGTTTTAGCGATACCCTTTTGATGATTTTGTTTGGCATATCTTTTGAGATAGTCATTTAATTCCCGAACCCCGCAGTCAAAGTTATCCCGGTTTACCGAGTTATCTATCGGCTTAAATATCCATGTCACCTCAAGACGATTCCTGTTTACAAAACAATAGATGCTACACCATTTCTGTCATACAGTTACCCATTGCCGATTAATTATGATGCCTTTTAAACGCCTCTTTCAAAACCCTATTGGGTTCAGGTGGATTTTTCAACGCCGAGGCAAAGATATCCCAGTCTTGTTCATCTAAAACCATGGGTTCTGGAGTCGCTAATTCCTGAGTCGCTGCATCCAGAACAAGTTCAAGTAAATATTCACTCAGAGTTAAACACCGTTTAGCCGCCGCCTTTTCCAGAGTTTTCTTCTGTTGAGGTTCCAGAATCAGCCTGATATAGGTTTCTGGGGTATCAGGGGATTGGTTTCCCTTTGCCAATGACTGTTCCATCATCCCTACCTCTGACACTGATTGTTGGAGAGAACTGTTCTGTGTAAACAAGTTGGGCGAACTATCATCGTGATACTCTGAACCCAAAGATTGAGACGGTGTAAATGTTCTCGTCTCCTCAATGTCCTCAATCGCTAGATACTGATTAAGTTCCTGTTGCTCACTCGGCGTCAGTTCACCCGCTTGGCTACGAACCAGAAGCGTTTGCAGACGCTCCTTGTTTTCTTCAGGAACTTCAATCGTCAGTTTTGGCACGGTGTAACCTTTGAGTATCGATTCTTACTGTTATTGTATAACTTATAGGCAGCCGCCCTTGGTGTTGTTCAAAGGGAGACTCCAGCGGATGTAAGGCTCAACCTGTCACTTGAACCATAAGGTGTCCAAACTGGAAGCATAAGTTGTCCGTTTTCTTTGGCTGTAACC
>CAZNNK010000972.1:0-2810 GCA_964574085.1 uncultured Coleofasciculus sp. | reverse complement strand
GACGAACGCATCCAGAATCGTCAAGCTGTGAATAATTGCCCGCGCCGTTTCCACTAACATTTCCCCAAATCGCAAGGCATCCTTACCCGCTTCAGCGTGCCACCAGGCTTTCATTTTACCAGGGACACAGCCAAATAGGTTCTTAACCCCCAGCGTCAGGGTTAACTGGGTGTGAGATTTCAGCTTGGGTAAATTAATCACCACATCCGCATCCATCGCTTCTTTACACAGGCGCAGGTGATTAAAGGTATGGCTAACCGTTTGATAACGCTGACCATGGAATTCGACAATGGGGATATTCAGTTGATCCATCATCGGCAAATAGCCATTCGCCTGCGCCACCCCTTTAGCTGTACCAAAGGCGGGACTATCACCCAGAAACGGTTGACCCCCCGCTTCCTTGACCAATTGGGCGACAGTGTAAACCAGTTCGGGGCGAGTAATGCATTCTTTTCCCGGACGCCCAGCCGTCAGCAGATTGGGTTTCAGGAGGACGCGATCGCCTGCTTTGACAAATGCCCTAATCCCGCCCAACGGTTCCAGCAAGGTTTCTACGGCGGTTCTCAATGGCTGTTGGTTATAGGACTCTGCCCGAATTAAACTAACGCTAGACATAAGTGGTGAAATAGCTTTAGTTCATTTTAGACTTTCGCGCCACGGGACAAAGCCGTGACTCGTTGACAATCGGCGAAGACTCCATCCCCTTCCAGTTGAGTAAGCTGGGGTGTCACTTCCACTTTGACAATTTGTGCGGTGAGGATCAGTACCGTTTGATCGAACAGATGCAGGGTTAACCAAGGTTGACTGAGGAAATCGGCAAGTTGTTCGCTAAAGGCTTCTGGTGTCACTGGAATATCAAAGGATTCGGTTTCGCCGTTGATGTAATGCAAGGTGATTTGGGTAAAACTATCTTGACTTTGCATGGTTCGTCCTTTGTCATTTGTCATTCGTTAGGCAACAAGGCACTCATTTTATCAAGATCGAGTACCTTGGCTAAGTCTTCAGCACTCATCAATCCTTTGTCGAGTACGATTTGTCGTAGAGATTTGCCTGTTTCCAGAGATTCCTTAGCGACAGCCGCCGCGTTGAGATAACCGATGTGGGGATTCAGGGCGGTGACTAATGCTAAACTTCCTTCGGCATAGTCCAAACAGCGATCGCGTCGGGCTGTGATTCCCGTGATACATTTTTGGGTTAGGACAGATAGGGTATTGCCTAAAATTTCAATACTGTGGATCAGATTATAGGCAATCAGCGGCATCATCACATTCAACTCCAATTGACCCGCTTGAGCCGCCAAAGCGATCGCGCTGTCATACCCCATCACCTGAAAGCATACCATAGAGGTCATTTCCGCCATCACCGGATTATATTTTCCTGGCATGATGGAAGATCCCGGTTGCACCGGGGGAAGTTGAATTTCCTTGAATCCAGTTTTGGGTCCCGAATCCATTAGCCGCAAGTCATGGGAAATTTTCACCAAATCCTGTGCCAAATTGCGTAAACTGCCCGATACATTCACAAATGGTGCCATACTCTGCATCGCCGCCATGAGATGGGGGGCAGATTTAAGGGGTTGATCCACGAGTTGGGCAAGAATTTGGGCAACCTGATGGCGATAGTCGGGATGGGTATTTAATCCCGTTCCCGTTGCACTTCCACCTAACCCCAGTACCATTAAATCTTCTGAGGCTCGTTCAATCCGAGTGGTATGATCGGTGAGAATTTGCGCCCACGCCCGAAAGTCTTCCCCCAGGCGCACAGGTACAGCGTCTTGGAGATGGGTTCTGCCAGATTTAACCACATCCTGGAATTCATCGCCTTTGTTATCCAGGGCGGTAATCGCATCCGATAGGGCGGGATACAAGGTATGTTCTAACGCCAACAGCGCCCCAATTCTAATCGCTGTGGGGATGACATCATTGGTGGATTGTCCATAATTGACGTGATCATTGGGGCTAACCCGTTTATAGTTCCCCTTCTCATCGCCCAGAATTTCCAATGCCCGGTTTGCCAGCACCTCATTAATATTCATGTGGTGGGATGTACCAGCGCCCGCTTGGTAAACATCGACAACAAATTGATCCCGCCATTGTCCTTTGAGGATTTCGTCCGCCGCTTGGACAATCGCTTGGCTAATCTCTTGGGGAATACAGCCTAGATTACCATTGGCGATCGCGGTGGCTTTTTTGATCAGCACACAGGCGTCGATATAGGTGGGTAAGGGTTTAATCCCACTGATGGGAAAGTTTTCAATTGCCCGTAGGGTTTGAATCCCGTAGTAGGCGTGTCTTGGGATTTGTCGTTCCCCCATAGAATCCTGTTCGATTCGATATCCGGCACTGGATTTATCAGTCATAAGTCACTTAACACTCTCTCACGTAGTCGGGGCGGGTTTTGAGAAAACTTTATCATCAAATTGAGGGAACAGGGAACGGGCAACAGTGAACAGTGAACAGGGAACAGGGAACAGGGAACAGTAAGGATTTGAGGCTTTTTAACATTTCTTAGAACAGCGGACAGAATTTATAGCACTACGAAACTTGACATATTAATGGCTTGACCATCGCCCAAAATATTGATTTCGTAATTCTGGTCAGCGATTAAGTCTACTTGAGTAAAAATGACAGAAGACTCTAACCAACGATCCCAACTGCCAAGATGGGGCATGATTAGATAACCATCTGCAACCACTTGATTATCTATAGCTGTGATGGATTCAACTATAGGTGTTCGAGGTGCAAACCTATATTTATAGCAAGAGGAGGCGATTGAAATCGCTGCTACACAAACAAAGTCCGCCTGCGCGG
>CAZNNK010000971.1:0-2810 GCA_964574085.1 uncultured Coleofasciculus sp. | reverse complement strand
TCCTCCTTGTCTTGTCTCCACCCTAAAATAAAAAACCTACACCTGTTAGCACCCTAACCCTCCCCTTAGCAAGGGGAGGGAACCGATAGGAAGGAGGGAACATTTCCCCCCTTATCAAGGGGAGGGAACCGATAGGAAGGAGGGAACATTTCCCCCCTTAGCAAGGGGAGGGAACCGATAGGAAGGAGGGAACATTTCCCCCCTTAGCAAGGGGGGACTAAGGGGGGTTTTAAGATTAAGATTAAGGCAACGAGATTCTTTCGTCTCACAGGGAAAAGCTTTTCGCTCTAAGTTGCTAATGTAGTACACCCTACCCTTAAATAATGCAAGCTGGGTTAACTCTATCCAGGCTACTGAGAAAAAAGGCATTTAAGTCAAAGGCGAGATAATACTGTGCCTCAGATACTCCCCAGCGGAAGGGATGGAGTTCAAATAAGGGGGGGAGATGGGTCTCGATGGCATAGCCAAAGGCATTGCCTTTTCCAATATACGCGATCGCGTCTCGTTTTTCTAGGGCTTGATTCAAACTCTCGATGTCTAGCGCGGCTTCGGTTTTTTCGAGTTCGATGGAGAGTCCGCTAATTCGTCTCACCTTGTTGAGTATCGGATAGTCCCTTTTCTGTTTGATTCCCTGCTTAACCCAGCGATATTGACCGGAATTAGCATAAAAATGCCACCGACGCGGTTTGGGTAAATCTCCGTATACAATGGCGTAAATCATCGGGTTGGCTTGTGCGAGTTGCTTGAGATAGGTTGGGGTTTCGGGATAATGGTTGTAGGGCTGTAAATAGTCCAAAAATTCGGCTTGAGTGATAAAACGGCAGTGAGTGCGACGTAATAAATAGGTTAAGCTGTAACAGTGAAATGGAAAGGTCTGGGCTTGTTGGGATTTGGCAGAGTCGAAATAGGGAATCTCTAGATTGAATAAGGGCGAAAAATCGGCATCTAAGGGCTTGCCATTCTCCCGTTTTCCGCCAATGGCGCGATAGATATTGGCTTCCACGACACCGCCGCCATCACGAAACCCCAGAATCCCACTAATTGTGCCATTGGCAACTAATTTTATCAGCCCTTGGCGGGCGGTTTGACGATTATGTCCGGGATAGAGGGTTTGAATCAATTGATTTAATTGGTTACGGGTGAGGCGTCGTTCTTGGGTTTCTTCCCATTCCCCGGTGACCGGATTTTTACCATACTCAAAGCCTTTGAGATAGATTTGACTGGTATACTCGGCTTCTAAGGGGGCATAGTGTTCTAAATACCCGACAAATCCTTCGGGATTAAAATAGCGAAACCCATACTCAATTAACCTGGGTAGGTGGGTACGGTTAAAGGGTTGAGGAAGCTGAGGGTACTCCAGTAAACAGTTTAAAACCTCTGGGGGAATGATGGCGATCGCGATATTTTCTCCTCCCTCTCGCCCATTGCGCCCAATCCGCCCTAACCGTTGTAAAAATTGGGCGCTGGTGCGGGCTTCAAAGAGTAATATGTCTTTAAAATAGTCCCCGGTAAAATCAATGCCGACTTCTATTCCACTGGTTCCTGTGGTATGGCGTTTTCGTAATGCCTGACGCTTTTCCTCTGGACGTACAAAGCCATGTGCCTCGCCTACGTCATCGGGATTAAATAACTGAGTTAATTCCTGTTTTAATCGCCGCGCCGCCGCCACTGCATCCATGACATAGAGACAGCGATGGTGGGGAGTTTGGTGGAGTAAGGGTTGCAGTTCTGGCAGAAATTCGATGGCTTTTTCTTCACCTTGCCATGTCCGTAAGTTGGCGGACTCTAGGCGAAGTTTTACGGCTTCCATGACGGGACGCCCGTGGGATTCACCGGGTTGTTGAATCGTGACCGTTGATACTCCTAAGGCGTTTAATGCTGCCAATTTTTCGGCGAATTCGGGTTCATCTAGGGGAGTGGCGGAGGAAAAAATAAAGGAATGGGGGTGAGGGGTTTCGACGGTGGAGAATAACTGGGCGGATAATCCCACCAGCCAGAGGACAGCGGCTTGCTGTTTGCTGTTATAGAGATGGAATTCATCAAAGATAATCGTGCGAAAATCCCGCATTAAAATTGAAAAGGCGGTAATCGTGCGTCCGGTGAGTTCCCGACTACTGGCATAGAGATGATGGCACAAGAGATAGAGGATATCGGGATTGGTGAGGACAAGTTTGGCGCGTTTGAGGATATACTCGATGAGTTTGATGTTCTGTTCTCCGGCGTCTTTTTCTTGACGCAGGAATTCGCCATCAACCACCAAGAGTTCCCCATCAATGCCTTCGGTTGGTGGGCGTCCATGAATGGTTTGGAAGAGTTGACAAATTGCCCGTTTTTGGTCATGTAATAATTCATTGGTGGGATAGACACCGAGAACTTTATCCCCGGTTAAACAATGTTGTACAGCATAAGCGTAGGCGGCGAGGGTTTTCCCACCCCCTGTTACGGCGGAGTTGGTGATACAAAGGGTGCCATGTTTTGGGAGAGGTTGGAGTTGGGCGACGGGACAGGTTTGGGCGAGTTCACAGGTTTGACACCAGGTTGAAACTTGGGGGTAATTTCGGGTGCGGGTAACGGCGCAGTAGGTTTGCAGTTGATGGGCGTAAGCAGAGGTGTTGGCGGGTAAGCCGAGAAAGGGAACCGGTGAGTTTAATCCGGTGCGGTAATAGATAGGAGAGAGGTTGATTTCTAGCATAGAGGATAGAAGGGTAGGGGCGGGTTTTACTATTATCGTTTCTGTTGCACCCGGATGTAATTAAACCCGCCCTGATTCAGGTATCGCGATTATCCGGTAAAGGTTCAATAGAGTCTGT
>CAZNNK010000970.1:0-2812 GCA_964574085.1 uncultured Coleofasciculus sp. | reverse complement strand
CGTACAATCTGGGTATTCTGGAGATTACTATGCCCTTGGAAGACCACGAATTTGCGGCTCGACTAATTGAATTATTTATTCGCATTTTAGTGGTCGAAATGGGATTAAAAATCAAAACGATGGGATCGACTACCTTAGAACGAGAAGACCTCGATCGCAGCCCAGAACCAGACAATGCTTATTATATTCAAAATCAACATCGTGTCGCTGGGCGCAAAGTCGATCTCCAACATGATCCACCGCCGGATTTAGTGGTTGAAATTGATATTACCCATACCGATATTGACAAATTACAACTCTACGCCAGTTTAGGAGTCCCGGAATTTTGGCGCTATAACGGGTGGCTTTGGCGAATTTATCAATGGCAAGCCGGACAATATCAGGAAGTAGAATCTAGCCTAACTTTTCCGTTTATTGCCAAAGAAAACCTCTACGACTTTCTCGAACAAGCTCAACAGGACGAAGTAGAAGCAGAACAAGCGTTTCGGGTTTGGGTACGGCAACAGGTTCAACCGTCTTGATCCCTTAGGTACTTTTTCTTTAAAGTCTTCTGTCTTCTGCTTTGTCTCCCCTAAGGTGTTATGAGGAAGCTGTTCCCTGTTCCCCGTTCCCTGTTCCCTCCCCTTCACCACAATCCTGATTCAGCAATCCCTATATAGCAATCCTATTTAGGTTGTGGCAATTTTCAAAAATGAAACCCTTGCTATACCTGGGTTTCGAGCATTTCGCTTGTTGCATCCTATTTAGGATTGCTATAGAGGCACTAAAGTGCCTACTACGAACGAACAAACAAAATAGTAGGTTGGGTCGAGGAACGAGACCCAACAAAACTGTTTGTAGTAACTTAATTTTAAAATGAAAGATAGGGAACGCTAGTTTTAACGGGACGAATGTACCTGGAATTAGCCCGCACGAAACAAATGTCATTCATTTTGTTGTTGGCGGTTGGCATATCAATGATTACTTTTACCCAGGGTAAACCCCCTTCATCTCTAATAATTGTTGCACCAGCAGGCGCGTTGTCAGCAATGAGAATGGTCTGTTGAGGAAAACGTCGCACCACAGACCATTCTCCGATATTAAAATCATCTTGCCAACCACCAGGGCGAAAGTCTTCTCGCCAAAATTGGCGGAATTCTGGCGAGACGCGACAATTCAAGCCTCTGGGATCAGGATCAACAACCTGCCAACTCCACCAGGTATTCGCGGAGGCGGTATAATCACCTTGAGCGTTGGTTTGGGGTAAGGGTGGCAGTTCGTTGGCAAGAAGTTTGCCAGGGAATAGGGCTAACCCTACTGAGATACCCAAGGTAATAGCGTTGAAGTTGATTGTCTTATTTACACGACGTTGCATTTCTGTCAAGCTAACTCTACTTATCCATCCTAATGTATGATTTTTGGGCGTTTTTTCGTGGATTGATTGGTGGGGTAGGGCGGGTTTTGTTGTTTGTTTAGGGGTGACAAGTAGAGTGAGTGGCTAAACCCGCCCCTACAATTGCTCTTATAATTGCTCCTATAATTACAACTCTATAATTGATGTATAACTGATGATGAGTAAAGAGAAAATTATTTTTAGTACCGATTGGATAAAAGTTAAGGAAACAGCTTGGGGGTATCATTACCTAGAACGCAAGGGGCGAGATTCTGTAGCGATATTTCTGATTAGAAAACGTCAGAATAACCCAGGAGATTATCAGGTTTTGATTAGACAGCAGCCCCTTTGTATCCATATTCCCGATATTAACCAAGAGCATAAACTTTATCCCTGTCCCATTACTGGGGGTATCGATGCAGGAGAATCGCCAGAAGAAGCGGCGGTTAGAGAGGTGCATGAAGAAGCGGGATTTTCGGTTCAGGTTCTACCCTTGGGAAAATATATTGTCGGAACTCAAACCAATGAGATTTGTTATCTGTATTATGCCGATGTAACGGGTGTAGAACCGGAAAAAGCCCAGCAAGATGGCAGCTATTTTGAATCGATTAGCCATAATGAATGGCATCCATTGGAGTATTTGAATGAATGCGATTATTCAGCCTGTCAGATTGGGTATTTTCGGCTCAAATCTATTCTTGAATAAAATACGGGGTAGTTGATTAAAATCGTAGGGGCGCACCGACGTGCGCCCTTTTCCCGTATGCCAAAAAAGGGCTTTGTTTGTAGTAAGCACAAAGCGTGCTTCAACGCCTAGCTTTAGAGGGCTAAAGTTCCCTGACTACAAAACAAATCTATGCCACCATTTTAGCTGTGCCACGCCGCCATCGTGGGGAGAGCGATCGCGAAGCGTTCCCGAAGGGTAGCGTAACGCACCTTTACCTCCATCAGTAGTGTGTCTGCGTAAGTCTTGAACTGATATCTTGCACCGTTTTTAAGACCCTCCGACATTCGCCAAGAACTCAAGTTCTTGGCTAAAAGTGAAAGTCAGCTAAAGCTGACTGGATAAAAGTCAGAGTGATCTAGACTCGCCGTCTTTTTGAGTCTTTATTTCGTTTCGCTTTTTGCACCGACTCCCGCCTGTTGTGCTTTAAACCAGGGTAAGCCAACCTAAAACATCTCTTAACAGCTTTTTTTCCTCCTGGGTAAAAGGAAAATTCACATTTTTGATCGAGTCTGGGTTTTTTTGACTTAGATTTAAAATCTCAATGCCCACAATGGTATCATTTTCGTCAAAGTCATAAACAATGCCGGGGCTGATTTCTTCAGATTCAACAATTCTTGAATCCTTAAGTCGGAAATAGACAGCTTCAGTCTCTTGATCAAAATCTATCCTCATAATGTCCCCTTACGCTTGCGATTAAAATAAACGCTTAACCC
>CAZNNK010000969.1:0-2813 GCA_964574085.1 uncultured Coleofasciculus sp. | reverse complement strand
CCAGTTTTCTTCTAAACGGGTGGAGTAGGGGGTAAACCGTTCATACTCCATCACCGACATCCGGTAGGCAATATTCAGTTCTGGCGTTGCATATTGGGCTTGGGCGTCATGGATGACTTCTTGCATCAGGGCTTCGGCGGATTCGGGTAAGTCTTCCACGTCGTAGCCGTTATGCTTCAAGGCTTCCATCACCTTATAAATCGACCCGAAGACATCCAGATAGGCAGCCGTTCCCACATTTCCCTTATCTGGCGGGAAACTAAATACAGTAATCGCCACCTTCTTAGCCAGTTTCGGCTTACGGCGCAGGCTTGCCCATTTCAGCGCCCGCTTTGCCACGGCTTCAATCCGATCCTGAAGCGCGATCGCTTTCCCGGTGGTGCCATCTCGTCCGGATAATATAATCGGTTCAATCGCGCCATCTAATTCGGGAATGGCAATTTGCAGGGCTACCTGAATCGGGTGGAGTCCCAAGTCACTCCCTTCCCACTCTTCGGTGGTTTGGAAGACTAAGGGTAATGCCACCATATAAGGACGGTTGAGGCGTTTTAAGGCTTCGATTGCCTTGGGATGATCTTGTCGCGCAGGTCCACCAACTAAGGCAAATCCCGTCAGAGACACCACCGCATCCACCAGTGGCACGTTAGCTTGTCCCTTACTCGTGGGCGTGTCATAGAAAAAGGCATCCACGGGTTTGGAGAAATCCAGTCCCCCAGCAAACACAGGCAGAACCCGTGCGCCCATGGCTTCTAATTCCTGTACCATTGCCACATAATGGGCATCATCCCCAGTTACCAGGTGGGTACGTTGCAGAACTAAACCGACACAGGGGGCGAAGGGATCTTTTAAATCCTCGGAGATATCGTCGCGATTGTTATACCAGGTGAGATACTCTTTGACATCCTCAAACATCTTTGTAGACAGGGGATGCCAAATGCCCATGTCCGGATAAACTACCGGATCTTTGAATTCTAGGCTTCTTTCCTTAAGCACATATTTATCTGCCAGCATTAACAGGAAGTTTTCCAGGTTTTGGGAGGAACCTCCTAGCCAATACTGGAACGAAAGCATAAAGTTCCGGGCGTCCTGCGCCTTATCGATGGGCATATATTTCAGGACTTTCGGCAGCGTCTGCAATAGTTTCAGCATCCCATCTTGGAAGGATGAGCCTGACTTAGCTTTACGCTTCTTCATAAACTGGGCGATCGCACTCTTGGATTGACCCAGTTGTGCCATGGAGAAGCTGCCTAATTTATTCAGGCGCATCACCTGGGGCATAGAGGGAAATACCACCGCCGCATCCAAGCGATCGCGATGGGGTTGAACGGCGGCGACGACCTTATCCGCTAAGTCTTCGATAAAGATTAGCGAGGCGATAAAGATATTCGCTTGGGCAATATCCTGCTGAAATGCCTGATAGTTTTGTTCGTCGCGGAGTTCTTCGATTAAGTAGCCACTGATGTCAATGGCGATATCCGGCTGATTTTGATTAATTGAACGGACAGCCGCTGATAAAGCACTTTGGTACTGTGGCTCTAGCACGACATAGACCACCTTAAGTACGTGACGATTCTTGGGGTCATCGGGGGTGATGTGACGAATGGTGGACTTGACGTGAGTGAACATACTGTTCTCGCTCCTTTTGATCCGTGTTCTCTTCTCATGGGTAGGGTTCCAGGGAAGGTTGGCTTGATTTCCCTTGGAATCGGCTTGGCGTTACAGTTAGGGCAACTTTAGTGGTTTTACCAGAAAATGCTGACCGATGCAGCGTTTTCGCCCTCGTTTGACACAATTCGATAGGAAGTTGCTCAATTTACTTTACATTTATTTACATTTACTGAAGTATTCGCTCTAAATATTATTCACAAAAATTTACACTTAAATCAAGCTGGGCAAAATTATGATTATGGCTTTAGAATCAATAGGGTTTATGTAGACACATTACATTATAATATCTGGTATACAGGGATAAAAAACACAGACTCTCCAGCGAGGTTCGTAGGTGTGTGGTCTTGGCTAGATGCGATCGCCTCTCCACGTAAGCGGCGGTACTGATGCATACAGCCCCGACTCCCAGACGTTCCACTGGAGGAGTAAATCCCTTTTTGCCATGGCGAGGAGAAAGTCGCAGCTACACAAACAAAGGTCAGCCGGGAAATAAATTTCCGGCTAATAGCTAAAGTCAGCTAAAGCTGACTAGACGTTTTAACCCGTTTAAACGGGTTTTAGCTTTAAGCCGGAACTTGAGTTCACGGATCTTAAAGCAATAAGTGCGATCGCAAAGGCAGACAGCCATAGATAGGGTATAACTGATGAAGAATGCCGATATTAAGTTTGGACAAGTTAACAAGTGAGTTGTTGAGTGATCTTGGTTATATCTGCCCAGATAAGGAGATAATGCGATGACAACGGCACTGAATTTAGAGCCAATTACCACTCTGACATCAGAACAGTTTGTTCAATTGTGTCAGGCGAATCCCGATTTACAGCTTGAACGTTCAGCGAATGGAGAATTGATTATTGTGACACCTATCGGTGGTGAAAGTGGCAGCCAAGAAGCGAGTTTGATTGCAAAAGTTGTAATCTGGAATGAAGAAACTCAGTTAGGAGTGGTGTTTAGCTCTCAGACTGTATTTAGTTTACCCGGAGGTGGCGATCGAGCTCCCGATGTCGCTTGGGTTGAGTTGCAAAGGTGGGAGGAGTTAACTCAGGAGGAACGAGAGGGGTTTCCACCGATTTGCCCGGATTTTTTGATTGAACTACGTTCTCGCACGGATAGATTAAAGCCGCTACAGAATAAGATGCAGGAATAT
>CAZNNK010000968.1:0-2817 GCA_964574085.1 uncultured Coleofasciculus sp. | reverse complement strand
CACTCGTGTCGGCTATTTCTAACAACACTTCTACTGTTTTCCTTGCCTCAGCTGATAAACGGGTTTTGTTCAGACACCACTCTTGAAAAGAACTCCCCAAGCTAGGGTTAGCTGCTTGAGCCACCTCCCATCCTAATATCCACGTACTAATCGTTAGAGCAATGACAGCCGTTTTTGGCATTTCCTTTCTCTCCCTCAAAGATATAGCTATCTAGTTCAGGCGATCGCACAATTTTATGGTACAATTTTCACTATGGAAAAATATGTCCGCCTATAGCCATTGAGAACTAACACTTCTGTGCCATCTGTGTAACTAACTTCTCAAATCCCAACCTCAATCTCTGCTAATAAATCTGTGAAATCAGTGTTCCAGCCAGACATTAACTCATACATTCGCGAATCTTCAACCAATTTTGGTCATGAAGACGTTGCCAAGCCTTGCGAAGATGTTCGGGTTGAAAGCGTTTCTGTTTCCGTTCACTCCATTGATACACCTGATCAATCATCACATCAACATCCGTAGCGGCTTCAGGATTCTCTTGAGTAACCCAGTGAATCGTCGCTAGCATTTCTAATCCATAAGGTGTTTCAAAACCTTGAATTAAATTACCCACTCGCTGGAGACAGTCATTCGCCTCTGGGTCTTGTGCTAAAAAAGTATGGGCGGCTTCTCTTCCCTTGGGCAATACCTGAAGTTGAGCCTGATTACTGCGATCGCCATAACCCCGAATAAAATGCCCTTCAATCCGTTGCAAAACATGATTCAGATTATCGGCGTAGGGACCATAGTGATGTTTAACATACCGCAGTTTCAAGGGTTCGCCCGCTACTTGTAAGAAATAGGCAAGTTTCTGGATTTCCAGTTTCGTGAGTTGATAACCCGGAATACTATAGAGTTCCAGTAAGCGAATCAATAAAGCCCGGGCGCGAGTCATTTTAGGGATTGATGTAGCCACTGGCATTGTATCGGCTATTGGTGCGCCTTGGGGTTCAAAGATCACCACCTGCACGTCTGGCAATTCAGCTAAGGCTGATTCAATTAGTGGCTTAACCTTGTGCCAATCTAATCCGCCATTCCCACATCCAAGAGGCGGAATGGCAATAGAATGAATATTTAACCGCTTAATCTCAGCCACTAACGCTTTCAGTCCAGCTTGAATATCCTCTAGTTTTGATTTTCCTTTCCAATGGCGTTTCGTGGGAAAATTAATAATATATCGGGGAAACAATTGATCAGTGGGGACAATAAACATTCGTCCTGGCTTGACTTCCTGGGCATGACAAGCCTTTTTGTAAGCACGGAAGTTTTCGGGAAATGCTTGTTTAAATTGCAAGGCAATTCCTTTGCCCATGACACCGACGCAGTTGACGGTGTTGACGAGGGCTTCCGTGTTTTCTTCGAGTAGGTTGCCTTGCTTAAACTCAATCACGGTTCTGAATGGATGACTTGAATCGGAGTTATACGATTATTTTAACGTTAATAGTACCAATCACGGTAAACATTAACGGGAGGCTGAGGGTTAAAATTTTGTAATTGTTGCTGTACCCGTTCTTTGATTGTAGAATTGAATACGCCAATCTCTTCAATGAGTTTCCACGGACAAAATCGAGGCACTAAAAACTCAGCTTGTCTTCTGCGTTTTCTGTCTCCATCCTCTGGCGTATCTGCCCAGTAGTTCTCTTTCATAATCTGCCAATCAACCCGATTTAAATAAGCTAGATCATCATAAAAGTCTGAGTACGCCATAATCCCATGACCATCGGTAAAGACAAACCCTGGTATGTTTGTCGCGATCGCCTCGACAGAGGAAACTAAATAAAGGACGCTACGTTGTCCTTGAGTATAACCGGGTACATTCCCTCTGTGAATCGTATAGAGCATCGGGGAACGGGGGGCAAAGTAAAATGGTACATAATCATGTAATACGCCACCAGCGCCACAGGGAACCGTAGTAGTTGCACGGCGATCTTGGATAGTTTGATAAGCAATACTTGTGTAGTTGATGTTATTTTGGCGCAGCCGATTATAAGCGCATAATCCAGCCCGTTCCAATATAGACGTTAAATTTTTGATGTCGGTAATATGATAAATAGAGATTGACACTGGTGTTTTTACGTCGAGTTTACGCCTACTCAGCCAATTTTCCAGTCTTTCTGCTGCTGAATGCCCAATCCTAAGAATCCTTTAATACTAATCCTGCCCCGATGATGGTAAAGTGCGATCGCATAACTTGCCTGTTAATTTTATTCTCTCTGAATTTGACAATTTAACCAAAATATGAGTTAACCCGTAGGGGCGGGTTTTACCGTTATCTTTGGCGAGAAACTTCTCAATTCAATAAACCCGCCCCGCACCCAACCGCTAACTTGTATAAACCAGTTGGTGTGGGTTTGAGGTGAGTGGGTCGAGTTCCCTTAATTCTCTTCGACGTAATTTGTTTAGGGCTAAGGTTCCCTTACTACGAACTAACTTTCACCAAAGAGAGCTTAAATCTAGGATAAATCCGGGTAAAACATTCTCTCCTGAAAGAGTAGCTGGAGCCTCTAAAATCTGAATAGCTTGCTGAGGACGATAAATTTATACTCGTCTCATTCCTGGTGCAATTAACCAACCCAAACGAGCGCCATTCTCGATATATTCCTTCATTTTATCTTGCGTGTCTTTTAACCTATCCGAAGGAGACATTAATTCCACAACAAAATCAGGACAAATGGGGGGAAACTTGGTGCGTTGTTCAGGAGACAGAGCTTCCCATCGTTCCTGTATCACCCAAGCCAAATCTGGAGAACGATTAGCACCATTGGGGAGTTTAAAGC
>CAZNNK010000967.1:0-2824 GCA_964574085.1 uncultured Coleofasciculus sp. | reverse complement strand
TTCGTCGTTTGTAGTAAGGGCTTTAGCCTATCAACGTAACACCAAGCAAACTATCCTGTAAAATAATCAAACCGCCCCCAACCCAACCCCAACACCTGATAAAATCAAGCCCAGCCAAACAAACAAACCGAGTGTACAAACAACTAACCCTAGAACTTACCAACAATCCCGAACCATCCCCCCAAACCATCACTCATCCCACAGGATATTCAGGCTGGTACAGACTACACAAATACTGGGGTAAAAAACCCCACGAACCCCTCGCCCTCGCCATCCAACAACTCACCCAAGAAAACGACATCATCCTAGACCCCTTCGTCGGTTCCGGCATAGCCGCCCGCGAATCCCGGCTGCGGAAACGTCGTTTCATCGGAATAGACATCAACCCCATCGCCACCGAACTCACCAAACTCCTCATCTCCCCACCCGATTACCTCCTCATCCGCCAAGCCTTCCTATCCCTAGAAAAAACCCTCAAACCCCAAATCAACCAAACCTATCAACTCAACGATGGAAGAATCGCATCCCATTATCTTTGGCAAAACAACCAATTACGCCAAATTTGGTTATCCGGAAATCGCAGCACCAGCCGCCTCGAACTCCCCCCCACACCCGAAGACCTGAAACTCATCCAAACCTTCTCAACCTATCAAAGCCAAACCATTCGTCCCCCTAAATTCTTCGCCAACAGCCGTATAAACGCCACCCCGCAACTCTCCCTATCCGACCTAATCACAGGTCGCGCCCAACATAACCTGGACTTAATCATAAACCACATTAACCAACTTCCCCAAGCCGCCCAACCCGCGATGAAGCTATGCCTAACCGCCGCATCGGGACAAATGACCAAGATGGTATTCGCCGTTACAGGCAGAGGCAAAACCAACGGAAACCCCTCAAAAAAAATAGAAGTCGGGAGTTGGGTAATTGGCTACTGGCGACCCCCATTACACTTTGAAGTAAACGTTTGGAACTGTTTCGAGCGGCGCGTTACCAAACTCTTAAACGCCATCAAAAACGGTGATCCCTTACAAGGCAGCACTATCTGTGAAACTCTCGAACAATTCAACCAAAACAACGCAGAATGTAGCATTATCTGCGCCCCTTGTCAAGATGAACTAAAAAAACTGCCCAAGAAATCAATCAACCTAATTATAACCGATCCCCCACACAGCGATCGCATTCCCTACCTAGAACTCAGTGAACTGTGGAATAGCATCTTAGGAATTGAACCCAACTTTGACTCAGAAATCGTCATCTCAAACGCCAAAGAACGCGCCAAAACCGCCACCCTCTACAATCAAACCATGAGCGCCTTCTTTGCCGACTGTTCATCCATCCTGCGAGACGACGGCTTCCTCGTCCTACTTTATAATGCCAGACAACAGGAAAGCTGGGCATTTATCAAACAACTCATAGATACCTCACAACCATCATCAACTCTCAACTATCTAGGACAATTCCCCTGTAACTATTCAGCCCGTTCCGTTGTCCAAGACAACCGAAAAGGGAGTCTCAAGCATGACATTGCCCTCGTTTTCGGCAACCCTAACGCTGATTTAAACAAAATTTCGCAATTAAAAACCATTCACGGTTGGTCAGATACTTTTCCCCATTAGTCAAGAATTAACCCGATGGACTTTGAGACAGCCCAAGCCTGGTTTCGAGACAATCGCATCAGAGAATTATCCCAAACCAATGACGGACTCCGTTTTCTTAAACTACGTTCCTTATCGCGCCGTGAACACTTATACCAATTATTCGCATCCGCAAATTTAACCCCCCAAACAACCTCAGCACGAGAGTTATTGAAAGAAGCCTTTAATACCACCTCTATTAATCACACCATTATTAATTCTACCATTCAACAAATTTACGCCTCAGAGCGAGAAGCACGTCGTCAACAAGAGTCAGAACTCGTTAATCAACTCTATCGTCTAGAGAGTTTCGACTGGGGTGGACTGCATCAAAATAGCCTAGAACGAACAATTATAGACAACTACGTTAAAAAAATCCATAACTATGATCACCTCTCAAACAGTATCGAGAATGAGCTTCATTATAGTATGCGAGGTTACGTTTTATGTTCATGGTATAACCATTGGACATCAATCATAATCGAAGATATTTTTCGTGATCATGATAAAGTATTACCTGCGGTAGGATTAATCAAAAAAATAGACTTTTTTATAAATAATCTTCCCTTTGACCTGAAAGTCACTTATTTTCCTGAAGGATACATCAAACAGTGCCGTCGTTCAGAAAACAAGCGTCCAGAACTTACACTATTGAAACAATGGGCGCGTCAGCATCAAGTCACATTCAGCAGGAATATTCCTGACAATCAATTACTCTCAGACTTATGGAAAAAAGCCAGTGATTATCCGTCAGAAGACGCCCAAACCTTACTCTCTGAACTCACTAATTTTCGGCAACAACTGATTCAAGAAGCACAGACAAATCCCGCTAATCTAATCAAATGGTTATACGAAAATCAAGGTATCCGTCGATTTGACGCCTCGAATCGCTTATTCTTAGTTCTGATTGACCCCTCAAATTTCTTTCAATCCTGGAAATTGAAACGCGCCAAACCGCTTCTCAACGCTAGGATAACAGCTTACTTAGATAAAATCTCTTCATCTCCCGGGCAAACCCTAAACTTCACCTGGGAAGGAAAAAACCACACAGTCATATCAGATGCGATAATTATTACTAAACCGCCAGGATAACGTCGTTCGTCGTTCGTAGTTTGGGCTTTAGCCTATCAAGGTAACACCAAGCAGGTTATCGTTAAACATAAATGAAACGTACCCACCCCAACCAA
>CAZNNK010000966.1:0-2826 GCA_964574085.1 uncultured Coleofasciculus sp. | reverse complement strand
AAGGATAACTGGAAAAAGGGAACCTTTTACCCAACACAGACCAAGGGATTAAGCTTTAAGGCAAGTGAACCAATCATTGATAAGATGTACCATGAGCCTACCTTGGTCTTGGACAGAGGACGCTGGTTTATCTGCTATGCCGTAGACGAACCTAAGCCAAAACCTCTAAATAGTCAATTAGCTATTGCCCTCGACCCAGGTGTCAGGACATTTCTTACTGGGTTTGATGGTTCCGAAATTTGGGAAATTGGCAAGTCTGATATGGGACGCATTTATCGATTAGCTAGTCATCTTGACAAGTTGATGTCTAGAATCAGCCTATCCAAGGGGCGGCGATTTAAGCGACTACGGTATCGGTTACGCAAGGCGGCACAAAAAATACGAATCAAGATCCGCAACTTAGTAGATGAGCTACACAAGAAAGCAGCTAACTATCTTTGCACCAAGTATAAAGTCATATTTTTACCCACGTTTGAGGTAAAAAATATGGTCAAAAGAGGCAAGCGACGGTTAACAACTAAGACGGCTCGAAAGCTTGTTACTTGGTCACATTACCGTTTTAAGCAAATGTTGAAGCATCAAGCAGCTAAATATGGCTGTGTTGTAGTAGACGTGACGGAAGAGTACACCAGTAAAATCTGTTCAAAGTGTGGTCATATCCACACAAAATTAGGAGGCAACAAACAATTTGTTTGCCCCTCCTGTGGTCATACCATTGGACGTGATATCAATGGCGCTTTCAACATTCTGTTGAAGGCTTTGAGAGATACCTCCACATCTGGCGTGATAGCCTCATTTCAGATTGTGCCATACTCAGAAACTTCTAGCAATTGCCAGATTTTTCCGGGTTAAATGTATCTGCCAAGGTAGTGGTACAAGCTATTGAGCCGGATTATGTGCTTGGATCATCACACCCTCTGGCGTATAAACCTCTACTCGCAATTGAGCATTATCGCTAATCACTTCTAACGCTTCTCCCAAGGTCAAAATGTGATTCACAAGACCTGCATGAGCATCTGAGTCGCCTTGGGCTTTAGCTGTCATTGCCTGTTGTTGCACCATCTGGACGTAAGCAGGGGTTAACCGCACCTTGATCATCTTATGGTCAATTGTATAGGTACAGATTTTGGGTGTCCCTGAACAGGTTTGATTAAGATCCCGACGGGCTTGTTGCAGCTTGACGGCTAACTGAAGCTGGTTTTGAGCCTGTTTAAGCGCACCTCGATAGGGTTCAACCAAAGATTGTGCCTTGGTATAGTAATAGGTCTCTTTGGGTACCTGATTAACATAGGTTAAGGCATTGCGCCAGTGAACCAGAGCAACTGACCATTGCTTGTCGGATTGAGAATCCGTCGCCAGTTGAGCTAACCGCACGCCTTGATTATAGGCATTGGCAGAAATTTGTTCTTGAGTTTTGCGATCGCGGGCTTTGGCAAGTTTGGGTAAATACAGCGCCAATAACTCTTGGGCTTCCTCATAGGGGGTTGTTCCTTGGGGAATCTGTTTGAGACGCTGCATCGACGCTTGCCAAGTGGCATAAACTAATTGCCAGTCTGATAAGGATTGGGCAATCCCTTGGCGTACCTCAGCCATCCGCGCTGCTTCTTGAGCCGCTTTTAAATGTTCCTGGGCTTTTCGTTCTTTGAGTAGTCGCTGATTAATTTCCTCTAAATTCGTCTTATACGCCTTCATTTTGGCTTTGGCTAAGGGCTGGAGATTGCTATCGGTGGGAAGCTGTTCCAATTTCGCGATCGCGTCTCGCCAGAGGTTCTGAACCTCCCGCCACTTGGACTCCGGATGGGGCGGATTTTGACTCTCATACCCGGCTCTCGCCGCTGTTTTCAGCGCCTCCACCATATCCGCCACGGTTTCCGATTGTGACTGATAAACTTGCAGTTTTTGTTGCGCTTGGCTGCGATAACCAGACCAAGGGGGAATCGCCGCCACTAATTGAATCGCCTCTTGTAGCTGTTCTTGGGCTTCCAAAACCGCTTTTCCCGATTCTGGATTTTGCAGGGTTTTTACTGATTTTTGGCTTAACTGTTCCGCTTCTGGCAACACCGTGCATTTACCGATGACACAAGGACGAGTCAGGACATAAAGCGTGCTAAAGAAAACCACTAAACTCAACCCAGCACCCGCTACTACCAAAGGTAGCCAGGATGATTTTAACCTGAGCTTGACTGACGGCGGTTTTTCTGGTTCTGACTCATCGGCTTCATCTTCATCATTGACTTCAGGAATCGGTTGATCCCACGGATGCGACGACTCGACTTGGCTTTCCTCCGCGTCTGGGTTTGGGGACATTTCCGTCTCAGAGGGGGGGTGAGTCTTTTCTGTCTGGTTCGTTTCTACCGAATCTGGTTCAGAGGAGGTTGTCGTTTCGGGTTCACTTGCAGAGACATCAAGGGAGAGCGATCGCGACAGATAAGGTTTCTTTTCGCCAACTCTGAGCAAATTAACTCTTGCTTGTTGAGCCACCAATGGATATTGGCTGCGGAGCGTTTGTTCTAAAAACGCCAGAATCTGGTCTTGATCCAGCGTCTCCTCGGCGGGATGCTGTACCCAAATTGCTAACTTTTCATCGCTTCGCCGACATCGAACTTGAACAGGAACACGTTCATGCAGGTGTGACTGCAAGTCCTCCTGTAAGCCGTTGCCTAACTCCTCTAATTCCTCTGGGCGCGTCGCTGTTTCCATTTGCTCAAAGCTTGAGCGCTACTCTCAAAATTTAATTATGACCTATTAGTAGGTAGGGACAATTAAAGTTAACGGCGAGGATTGTTCATGGTTCATTGGTAATCCTCTTCCCCAGCTCCCCCAGCT
>CAZNNK010000965.1:0-2826 GCA_964574085.1 uncultured Coleofasciculus sp. | reverse complement strand
TTCAATGCCTTCGCCGAGCGCCCCCGACCCCTGGCTAGTCAGATCTTGCGATCGGCGGTGAACTACGACGGCGATCGCCTGCGCGAACTCTTGGCTACGAAAACGTCAACGGAGCTCTCAGTGTACGAACTCCGAACCGAGGTTGAAGGCAACCTCTGGATGCTTGCTCCGGAGGCATTCCGGTACTTCCTACCAGCCTTCCTGTACGCTTCCCTGGAGTCATATCCATCTCTCAGCATTTTCGTCTCCGAACTCGTAGGCGCACTTACCGAACCCTCTCGTACAGACGTCGTAGAAGCGCTTGATCGAGCTACTAGGCTCCCGTCTGGTCTCGGTTTGCCGGACGACATGACCGAGCTACTCCGTAAGCAGCAGCTCGAATGGTTCGATTCCGGTACTCCACTAGCCATTTTCCACGAGCGCTTCGACAGCTTGACCCCCGCCGAAGGTGGCGCGATTCTCGACTTCTTTGTCGCCCTCCAAGAAGCTCACGGCGCGGATTTTCCGTTCGGAGAGCTGGAGATCGCTGTTGATCGGTACTGGGTTCGCTATCGAGCATTCATGGATAACTGACCTAATGCTGTCCGCAAAGATCTGCGGAATGTAGGTTTAAATGCGTCTAAGGGTGGGGGTTCTCCGTTATCCGAGGATGTGAGAGGGTTTATGGAACCGCGCTTTGGGGCGGATTTTAGTGGGGTGCGGGTGCATACGGGTGGTGAAGCGGTGCAGATGAATCGGGAGTTGGGCGCACAGGCGTTTACTCATGGGAGTGATGTTTATTTTGGTCAAGGGAAGGAACCGGGGAATAATGAGTTGACGGCGCATGAGTTGGTGCATGCGGAGCAGCAAACGGGTGGAGTAACAACGAAACTGCAAAGACGACCATTGACCTCGTATGTTACACCCTTGCTTCAAAGGCAGAACACAGTGCAGTTGCGGCGTGCTTCTAACGACCCTGATGCAAGATTTGCTAGTGCAACCTCTTCAGAGTCGGGGTTAACTGTGCTTATAGGTGCTCAAGAACTTTATGCAGACCACAGTTTAGTTACCATTGCAAATGCGGCACTGGTCAATGTTGGCAAGCATGGATCTTTCATTCAACTTGATGATAGTTCAGGACAAATCCAACATGAGGGAAACACCCTCAACAAAGTTACACCCGTGTGGGTAAACAAAGGGAGTAACTCTGGGCAACATGCTGGTCTTAATACCCCAAATGCTGGAGGTGCGGATTCAGAAGGTAATGTTGGTGGCTCAATGGCACTTTGGACAGACTGCGGGCGTTCCTCCGAAGCAGTAACAGGATCTCAAGGTGGCGATCGTCAAGCCGTGTATTACAAGAATGGAAGTGAGAAAACTACCTACGGTCGCTCTGACTGACTATGCTAATCCGGAAATTGGTGAGGCATACACCATGTCTTCGGGATACAACTTCCCAGGATTCCAGGGAATTCCAGGTAATACAACTTGGAATTTTCACTGGGCAGGTGTAATCATGAAAGATGCTTCAGACAATATCACATTGGAAAACTATGCAGTGACTGGAGACTACGCGCAAAGCGTCGGTGTTCCTCAACGTGATTTTGAAGCGCCTTGATGGGCAGCGGGTGCAGCTTGTCGGAATCTATCGCAAACGCCTGATCCACAAAAAGAAACCCAGTCCGATGGACAACTCACCACCTCTGTTTATGGGACATGTTTTTATTGAGGTTGAGGGTAGTCCACAAGTATACGATCAATATCAGGCATCTGATAGCCGGAGTATGGTTAGGCTGGGATTGCAACCGCGTCCACCGGAAGAGGTTGATCGCTTTGTAGACAAGAAAGTTATTGTTGAAGGCAAGCTGCTCGTCGATGCCAGTTCGCTAGCTCCACCACCAGATGTTGCTCAAGTTGCGGAACCTCCAGTTCTAATGGAGTTTCAAGACATAGCTGAATACTGACAAACTGTATCCTCTTAGACAAGAACCCAGAGCAAGCATAAAAATTACAGAACTTACCGGCTTCCAACCATTTGTCAAAACTGGAATATGCCCACAAATAAGGAAAACACACCCAACCATACTTAACCTGATTATAGTGAATATAATCTAAATGCTTGTATAAATCATCCTCGTCACGAATCGTCTGACTCAATTCCCCCCGTTTGGGTAGAGAGAAGGCAGTGCGATCGCACCACACCTCTTCCCTCTTTCCTGGTAAAAATCCATACCTCGAAACACCCCAACCATCGTCAGAATGAAAGAGTCGGCTAATTATCGTGATCGCAGATAGCTTCAATCTCCAAATCCTGCCAAAATATAGGGCTGCGGTTGAACGCCGTATTTATGAAATGAGCAATGGGTAAATCCATCTGAGTCGAAATTCCTCCAGTGACACAATAGGGCTAGATTGACAACGTTTTAGTTCACCAGATAAGCTGTTCGGCATTTAAACCTTAATGTCAATAATGGCGAAAGCCTTGTAGTGCGAGCATCTTGCTCGCTACTAATACCCAATTTAAATGCATGACAGCTTAGGCGATCTCGCTGATTTTCTCTTTCTGATTGACTATAATCTGTATAACTACTCAACATTGTTGAAGCAATTGGCTTGGGATAAGTAAATCATCAGGCAACTGAGGCGGTATCATGGAGTACAAACCTGTACAAAAGAAAAATTCCTCCTGGACTCCAACCACGTTACAGAAAAAGGGTAAGAGTCCTGGTAAATTGGGACATTTTTCGATTCAACCCAAGCCACACCAGAAATCTGCCCCATCCCAAGAAATAGGGGAATACTCCAGAGCATCAGCCGATAGACTCACCGCGAATGTGATGCGAGGAA
>CAZNNK010000964.1:0-2827 GCA_964574085.1 uncultured Coleofasciculus sp. | reverse complement strand
GAGATGGGGGAGATGGGGGAGATGGGGGAGATGGGGGAGATGGGGGAGATGGGGAGCAAATGACGAATGACAAATGACGCTCTCCACCGTTAACTTTAATTTTCCCACCTAATTGGATTTCATCCTTCAGAGTGTTGGGATCAACTAGAAACGTGTTTTACTCTCAGAGAAGCTGTAGGACTGTTAAACTTGACGGGAATTGCCGTACAGGTAAACCGATCCCAAATGTCAGGATTTAGTCACCCGTACAGCAGTTGGGTAATGGTTGGGAGATTAAGTTACTGTGAAAGTTGATACGAAACCGTCCATTCAATTGGTTGAAGATGCCACCCAAGAACTAGTAGATTGGGCAGCTACCATTGAGCATTCAGACGCCACCTATTTTGAAAAAGCTCAAGCCATAGCCGGACGCTTGGGGGCGCATTACCGTGCTGATGGGTTAACCGAAATTGGCTTCTGGACACCTCGGTTGTTGGCGCAGGTGATGCGGAAGATGGAAATCTATCTAGAAGTCTTAACCCCCCTTGAGCCGATTGATTGTCGGGCGGTTGAGCAAACCGTCTCCTTTCGTCGCGATCGCCTATTCTTGAAACAAGAAGGCGAATACCATTGGGGTGTAATCGCTGGGATGCGCCCAGGGAATCGTGATCAAATGGGATCGTTCTACTGGCTGCGCTTTGTCGATCAGCAAGGGAACCTACAAGCGATTCGGGATACAATTCCCTATTCCATGCCTTATGGGGTGTTCGGACCGGCTGAACTGTATGACATGGCAAGTTTACAGCAACACCGAGCCGATCTGGACTATTTCAAAGCCACCAGTGTCCGATCCGATCCCCTAACCCTTCCGCGTGTCCCAGCCCCTCGGAACATTTTGCAACTTCATCTGGGTACAGCCTCTAAAGAGGGAACGGTTGAGGGGTTAACCCGTGTTTATCGCCAAATTGCCAGTAAATTAGCCGGAAATCTCCCCTTAACCCCAGCCGAAGAAAACTATGTGGGGTACGACGCCATTCAGCTATTACCCATAGAACCTACGATTGAGTACCGAGACGAATACAGTCCAGAAAGTGAATTTTTTGTCTGTATTGCCGAAGATGAAGATGATCTGCAAATTAAGCTGAAAAAACCCAATACCCAGGATTGGGGTTATGATGTGCCAATTTTAGGCTCAAGTGCCACGAACGCAGCGGTTTTGAGTAGCTTGCGTCCTGATGAATTGGTGGACTTTATCGCCACCCTGCATAATTTTCCCACCGGTCCAATTCAAATTATCTATGATCTCGTGTATGGTCATGCGGATAACCAATCCGAGTTACTCCTGCATCGCCAGTTCCTCAAAGGTCCGAATATGTACGGTCAAGACTTGAACCACCAGTTACCGACAGTACGGGCGATGTTTTTGGAAATGCAGCGGCGTAAAATTAATACGGGCGCTGATGGGGTGCGGATTGATGGGGGTCAGGATTTCCGCTTCTTTAATCCTCTGTCTGGATTGGTGGAATATGATGACGCCTATCTGCTGGCGATGAGTGATGTAGTCCAGGATATTGAAGGGCATCAACGACTCTTATTCACCATTTTTGAAGATGGTCGTCCGTGGCCCGCAGAAGGGTGGGAAGAGATCTCGACGTACCGTGAATTAATTAACCTGAAACCGGAATCTTTCCAATGGGGACCCTTGATTTTTGCCCATAACACCCCAGCCTTAGAAAAATTTTGGGATCGCAAATGGCGGCGGGTGTGTGAGGTGATCTTTGAAGGGGATCATTGGATCACGGGTTGTGGTAATCATGATACCGTGCGTCGAGGCAATCAAATCCCGCTAGATGCCCAGATTAATTGGAATTTAGGGAGTACGCTGCCAGAAGTATTAAATAATGCTTACGATAACCCGGCGGTGACGCTGTGGGTGTATGGGTTCAGTCCGGGATTGCCCATGGACTTTATCAATGCGACAATGCACGCCCCGTGGATGTTTTTCCGCAATACCGATGAACGCTATGGGGTCAAGGTGGTGTCTGAAGAAATTGGCTTCTTGGATTGGCAAATGACGCCAGAACTCTATGACGCGCCGGAAAGTTTCAGTCGGTTGAAGTCCTTAGGATTTAGTCAGCTAGAGGAATTGCGGGAGTTTGGCAGGGCGCTGCAAGTTGCTATGACTGAAAAGGACTACAATCTCGCCGAAGTGGTGCAGGCGTGCCAGTTCTGTTTGGGAGATAATACGGATCAGTGTGATATTGAGCCGCTCAAAAAGTTGAATAAGCCAGAAATGGTGAGTTTCTTGAAAGCGTTGACGATTGAAAAGCTCAAGTCATTCGCGTTGATGTTCATGGAAGACTGTTACGAACTGTGTAATGTCTCTCACTATGAGGACAAGCTTGATGCCGCAAGAACAGAGTATAACCTTAGCTTGCGTCGTTTCCGCCATGCTCATCCCTGGTTAGGTCACAATTTAGCTGGAATTGATCGATTCAATAAAATCAGTGATGAGGAACGGACGGTATATTACGGGGTTCGCAGTAATCCTGATGATCATGACGAACAAATCGCCATGGTCGCGCACATGGGGGGAGAACCGATGACCGTCACCGTGGGAGACTGGCTGCAATTGGATATGAGTGAATGGCAAGTCGCGATCGCGTCTCCGGGTCTGGATAGTGGTGATCACTTGGCAGATTTACGCTGCTTTGAGTTAGCCGATTCTCAAGCGGTGCTGTTAAAGCGAGTGGCTAAACCTGAATAGTCTCGGTTTGGAGACATCTCCATCGTAGGGGTGAGGGGGTGAGCTAACAGGTGTAGGTTTTTTATTTTAGGGTGGAGACAA
>CAZNNK010000963.1:0-2832 GCA_964574085.1 uncultured Coleofasciculus sp. | reverse complement strand
CGGCTTGTGTAACCCTTGCACGGCGGGGTTCTGCTCCCGTAAGTTTAGCCAAAAGTTCGGCTGTCCCGTCTGATGAAACAAGGCTTCATAACTTTCCGGTAACGCCCGACGCACTTGCTTGCGTTCCGCTGATGCACCCCAGTTGGAGGCGGCGGTAACGGTTCCGGTGTAGGTACTAAAGCCAATCAGGAAGGCATCATCCTGGTATTGCTGACGCACCAGTTGACCGACATTCAGTTCCCCCGCCGCGCCCATATCAGTGGCTCTAGCGTCGCCGAGGTGGGAGTTATGTTCCCAAACTACAACTTTCGTGGGTTGACCCTGTTGCTCAAAGTGAGTCACCAATTGGTTTAGGGTTTCCGCCATGTGGCGATCGCGTAAATTCCAGGAGGAAATTCGACCGCGAAACATGGAACGATAGTATTCTTCGGCGTTCTTAATCAACCGAGCATTTTGTTCGGCATAGAAGAACTCATCTTCAGGAATTCGCCCATCTCGTTGGGCATAATCCGCCGCACGGCGTCGTAAATCCACCAGTTGGTCAACCACCTCATCTTCACAGGGTTGATTCATGCCAATGCTGGTGGCATATCCGTAGCTTTGGGTATCTTCACCAAAGTGATCGAAACAGGAGTAACGGTAACGCGCATGGGCGGCGGCTTCTGGATCAATGGTATCCAGATACTTGAGAACGGCTTCGATTGAGGTATAGAGGCTGTAGAAATCTAGCCCATAAAACCCGGCTTTCGTGGCATCCTGCGGTAAGGCGTCATTGTACTCTCGCAGCCAGCCGACAAAATTCAATACATCGGCATTGCGCCACATCCAAGTGGGGAAGCGTTGGAAATCTGCCAAGGCGTCAATACTGTCCGGATCATCGCTCACCCCTCGAACATAGCGATTAATCCGATAAGCATCGGGCCAATCCGCTTCAACGGCGACGGCGGTGAATCCCTTCTCTTGGATCAGCCGTTTGGTGATTTCTGCCCGTTGTTGATAAAATTCGTGGGTGCCGTGGGAGGCTTCGCCGATGAGGACAAAACGAGCATCCCCGATCTGATCGAGTAGGGCATCATAGTCTGATGATGTCCCGGAAAGAGGATGTGCGGCTTGACGTACAGCATCGGTAAGTTTAGTTTTTGTAGGCATGATAATCTTATAAACTATAACGTCTGATAATTTGGCGGGTTTTGTTGTTCTGTTATTGGTGAGACAGGGCGGGTTTTGTTGTTCTGTTATTGGTGGGGAGGGCGGGTTTTATTGTTCTGTTATTGGTGAGGCAGGGTGGATTTTGTTGTTCTGTTATTGGTGGGGAGGGCGGGTTTTGTTGTTCCGTTATTGGTGAATATCCGCATTGAGTCCCTAAACCCGCCCCTACAATTGTCCCTAAACCCTTACAAATGACAAATGACAAATGACAAATGACAAATGGCAAATGACGATCCCTTTAATGTTTCCTTCATCTCCCTCTCACCCCCTCACCCCATCTCCCCAATACTTATTCAGCAAGCCCTACTTAAGCTCTAGCCGGTTGTTGACTGGCTGAACGTTCCATCAAGTCGCGCACTTCTTGGTCAGTGGTTTGGTCAAATTTGTTGTACCACAGACCTACTGCGTAGAACGGTTGGGGTGTTTCAGTACAGATAATTTCGTCTACCTTGACTTTAAATTCCTGGCAGGTTTCGGGGGCGGCAACGGGGACAGCGGCAATGATTTGCTTGGGGTCATGCTGTCGCAAGGCAACGGCGGCAGCGTGCATCGATGCCCCTGTGGCTAACCCGTCATCCACCAACAGTACGGTGCGATCGCGCAACTTCAGGGGCGGAAGATCCCCTCGGTAAGCCTTTTCCCGCCGTTCTAATTCTTGTTGCTCTTTTGCTGCCACTTTGTCAATCGCTTGCTCGGATACACCCAGCGATCGCACCACGTCTTTGTTTAAAATGCGCGTACCACCACTGGCGATCGCACCCATTGCCAATTCTTCATGACCCGGTGCGCCTAATTTACGAACCAGCCACACATCTAGAGGGGCATCGAGTCCTCTGGCGACTTCATACGCTACAGGTACACCCCCACGGGGTAATCCCAAGACAATCACATCGGGGCGGTTGGCATACTCTTTCAGATCGCTGGCGAGTCTTTGACCCGCTTCTTGTCTATTTTTGAAAAGCATAATTATCCTAAATTGTCAACAAATTTTAGACCACCCCGGCGGTACGTAGGGCAGTTACCGGGACTTGAAACTCCATATCCTCGAACTGTTGTTCGATTAAAACAGCGATGCGTTTGGGAGAAGTGGAGGAGGTTACAGTCATGATTAAAAAGGCTCCAAGGCAGAGGGTTCTCAGGCTGCACTTGTTTAGGGTATCTGCTGTTTCGTCTATTCTTAACAGGTGTAAGATGGCAGTAAATCCTGAATAGACGGCTTAATTATTGGTTTAAGCTTCTATTAGATTAGATCGCTAGATACCAGAAATTCGTCAACCTACAGATAGATACCTGAACCACCCAAAACTTTAGCTCATTTCCTTCGCAAGATCCATGTCATTTAAGGGGAGTTCTATTGGCTGTTGCGATCGCGGCTTGATCGGAATCTCGATCAGGAAGGTTGTCCCTTCCCCTGGGGTGGACACACAAGAGAGTTGTCCCTGATGTTTCTCGACGATAATTTGGTAGCTAATGGATAACCCCAAACCTGTACCACTGCCCACTTGTTTAGTCGTAAAAAACGGATCAAAGATTTGCAGTTGCATCTCCTCAGCGATGCCGATGCCGTTGTCAGTAATGCGGATGCTCACGGCATCGGTCTGCTGGCTGCCATTTTTCGGCAGT
>CAZNNK010000962.1:0-2838 GCA_964574085.1 uncultured Coleofasciculus sp. | reverse complement strand
AGGAGGAAGGTTGCAAGGCACAAGGGAATAATGACTGTTTAAGCGGACATGATATTATTTGTCATTGGTCATTTGTCATTATCTTCCCCATCTTCCCCATCTCCCTCATCTCCCAGACGCGCCATGGCGCGTCTCTACATTGCTTCCCCTGCACCTTTACCTCCACCGCAATTGTAAATACCCGCGTTCAGGTTGCTGCAATTCCTCATCGGTTAACCAGTCCACAGGCTTATAAGTTCCGAAAACCCGATCCCACCAATCAACAGCTAAACCAAAATTGTGATGCCACATTTGATACTTATGGTGGACATAGTGAACCGGCATTTTCATCCAGAAACACTTGGTTGGATTTTCGTGCTGTAGCTGATGAGCATAGGCAGAAAAGGCAGCATAAAAAAGTCCACCCAGGAACCAACCGAGTCCAACTTGCCACGAATAGAAAAATAAGAGGCACATAACAATAAAGCTACCCCGCACATAATCCCGGAACTCCCACAGCACTCCCTGTCCTTCGTTGCGGCGGTGATGATCCCGGTGACGTTCACCAATGCGGGCATTCGCGTGCATCAAGCGATGCATCCAGTACTCCACGAAGGAAGCGAGGACAAATGCCAGCACAAAACAGATGATTGGGCTAATCAACTCTTTTTCCTCACAGGTTCGACTAATGAATTGAGCGATAATTTGCTTATCAGTATATTATCACTCTAAGTATGGGAGAGCCATTTATTAACTTCTGCCACTAACCATTCTTTTTCTGGCTCTGTCAGAAATGAGCCAAACCTATAGTGGCGTAACCTTGAGTTCAATGTTATAACGGTAATCGGCGTCTTTTTCATTGACAAACCAATTTCCTTCAAATCCAATTGGCTAATATCTTGAGTTTGTCTATCAAACTTGTAGTAGCGCAAACCGAAAAACCATCGTTGCAATTGGAAATTATTTCGGTTAATGTCTAGTTTTGTCCGAGAGAAGGCAGTGAGTAAAAAAGCCCCTAACATACCTATCCCCAATAGTCCATAAGCTCCGAAAAAATACCAGCCTGTTCGAGTTACGACATAGCCAGACAATGCGCTAATTGTCCAAATCATTAGCAGTAAAATTCCATTCCAAACTAGGGGAATAATGGCAAAAATGCGGCTGACATCACTCCGTAGTCCAACCGGGGGAATTTGTATCACGAGTTCCTTTTCATCCTTCACAAAGATGATGGGACTGTTAGCAGGTCGGTACAGTTTCATCATTGCAGAACGAGTAAATTCTTTTTTGCCCTGCAATACAGCTAGTGCTTCTTCTGCTGACAGAAATCGGTCTTCTACAACGGGTTCAATCATCTGATCTAACCAGTTAGCAAACCGTTTAGAAACTCGCAGATGAGAGCGGAAATCAATTTTGAGCTTGCGGTGGGGCAAATTGGTAGGGTCTTTCCGGGTTAATAGACAAATCAAGGTAGCTCCCAGTGCATACAAATCAGTTGCGAGGGTAGCTTGACCCCTAAACTGTTCTGGAGCCATATAACCGTAAGTCCCTGCAACTGTACTTCCTGCGGTTAACGTGTTGTGATAAACATCCTGTACCGCGCCAAAATCAACAAGGAAAATCTTGCCATCCTGACGAATAATAATATTCTGAGGCTTAATATCTCGGTGAATTACAGGAGGAGTTAGCTGTTGCAAGTAAACTAACCCTTCTAACAATTGAACGGCAATATTTCGGACTTCAATTTCATTCGGATGCCAACCCTTTTCAAGTAATACGTCTAGAGACTGACCTTCTGCTAATTGTTGAACTAAGCAGAAAAAACGGTTACGGGATGTATCAATTTGAAAGTAATCAATATAACGAGGAATGTTGGGATGATTAAGCTGTGCCAAAATTCGCACTTCTCGTTCAAATAGTTCTAGAACTTTGAAATCATCGATTCCTCGCAGAGAAATAGCTTTCAAGGCTACTCGTTCACCACTTTTTAAGTTTTCGGCTGCGTAGGTACTGCCAATTCCACCTTTTCCCAACAGCTTTACAATACGATAGTTTTTAATGATTGATTTGGATTGTTTTGATTTTTTCATGAATTTATGTAACCGAATATTGATAACAATATTTAATGATTAGGGGAGTCACACCTCCGGCTAATCATGCTTTTGACTCTGCTGTAATCAGCGTGATTTTCTGAAGAATACACTGTTGTGCAAATTTCGTGAGAATTTTTATACCGGATAAAATATTTTAAGAACGGTTGCTTGGAATAGGGATAAACAGCATTACAAATAGCTGTAACTTCGTCTAAATTTCTACAAGAGTTGATTCCACCGTGACTTTTGATCAACTCAACAATATCAGGATAAAGCGTTACTGTCGCCCAGTCTAATGGGGTCAAACCCCAGTCATCTTTAGCATTCACCTCTGCTCCCTGGGCAAGCAATCCCTCGACCACAGCCTTCTTCCCGGAAGCTGCTACTGCATGCAAAGGAGTGGCTTTATCGCGAAGTCTTGCATTGACATTGAACTGCGCTCCTTTGGTAATCAGTAGTTCAATCAACTCCATTGAGTCATTGTTCCTATAATAATCCAATGAAAAGAACTGCTGTTCAAAAATTTTGTCGAGTGGAGTATTTTTCTTATTATTCTTGGCATTAACATTAGCTCCCTTATCAATTAGAACTTTTACGAATTCTTTAGAATAGGTGGTATGCAGTGGAGTATTACCTTGATTATCTTTAGCATTGACATCAGCGCCCTTGTCAATCAGCAGTGCTGCTACTTCTGGGGAACGGACAGAGTGTAGTGGAGTATTACCTTGATTATCTTTAGCATTGACATCAGCGCCCTTGTCAATCA
>CAZNNK010000961.1:0-2843 GCA_964574085.1 uncultured Coleofasciculus sp. | reverse complement strand
ATCTTCCCCATCTTCCCCATCTTCCCCATCTTCCCCATCTTCCCCATCTCCCCCAGCTCCCCCAGCTCCCCCTGCTTCCCCTGCTTCCCCATCTTCCCCATCTTCCCCAGCTCCCCCAGCTTCCCCATCTCCCCCTGCACCCTTCAACTTACTCCTCGCCCTCAACTTGAGCCTGATATTCAGCCGCCGATAAGGTATCTTCTAATTCATCGGCATCATTAACCCGCACTTTCAGAAACCACCCTTCACCGTAAGGATCTTCAGCAATCTGTTCAGGTGATTCCACGATCGCATCGTTGCGTTCAATCACCGTTCCCGTAACTGGGGCATACATATCCTCAACGGCTTTCACCGATTCAATCGTGCCAAAGGTTTCCCCTTTTTCCAAAGCACTATTCACATCGGGCAGTTCGATGAACACAATATCACCTAACTGATCGATAGCAAAGGCACTAATCCCGATCGTGGCAATTTCCCCATCGAGTCGTACATACTCGTGGCTGTCTAGATACTTTAAGTCTTCAGGATACTCTAAAGCCATTTCACGTCCTCAATTTGCAGCAAAGCTAAGTGTACAACTTCTGATTGCGTCATAATCAACGCTATGGATCAAGAAACCCTCAAACGACGGCTCTTGGGTGAGTTTAGCTGGAAACGACTCGTGCGATCGCTACTTTTCATTTACGTCTTCTTTGCCGTATATGTCTACTTCATGGCAGATCGGATGATTTTCCTACCGCGCCCCTCCAGCTACCCAGACACCCCTAACATTCTTAAATTGACGACGGCTGATGATCTCCAGATTTCCGCCGTTTACTTGCCCAATCCGACAGCGACCTATACTATCCTCTACATTCACGGGAATGCCGAGGACTTAGGCGAGATTCAACCCCTGCTGCACCATCTGCACAGTCTCGGATTTAGCGTCTTTGCCTACGATTATCGCGGCTATGGCACAAGTCAGGGAAGTCCCTCTGAACGTAATGCCTATCGCGATAGTGACACCGCCTTGACCTATTTAAAAGAGCAACTGGGAGTACCACCCGAACAAATTATCGCTTATGGACGTTCAGTCGGCGGCGGTTCAGCCGTAGATTTAGCCGCCCGTTACCCGTTGGCAGGTTTAATCCTCGAAAGTTCATTCACCTCAGCCTTTCGCGTCGTGCTACCCATCTCGATTTTGCCGTTTGACAAATTCCCCAACCTGGACAAGATCACCCAGGTTAACTGTCCCGTCTTAGTCATCCATGGCACCGCCGATGAAACGATACCCCTCTCCCACGGAAAACGCCTATTTGCCGCCGCCCCTGAACCGAAACGTTCCTTGTGGGTAGAGGGTGCGGGTCATAATGATGTGTTCTGGGTGGCTGGAGAGCAATATGGGGAAGCGTTACAGGAGTTTGCCCGGTTAATCGCCAAAACGCAATCCCCTGAACAAGGACAAAGGACAAAGGACAAATGACCAATTCGTCAAGAAAGAATGACATCACCCCTGCTATTTTTGGTAAAATTCACTATAATTAATTTGGAAGGTATATATTCCGGGTAATTTACAACATTGTTTACAACCGTACTGCCTCAAACAAAACAACCCTTTGGGTCAATCCCTGATGACCTATTTGACGCCATTGACACCCTCAAGCAGGAACTCAACGCCGTTATTCTTGCCCACTACTACCAAGATCCCGATATTCAAGATATTGCTGATTATATTGGCGATTCTTTAGGACTTTCCCGCCAAGCTGCTGATACCGATGCAGATGTTATTGTCTTTGCGGGTGTTCATTTCATGGCAGAAACTGCCAAAATTCTCAATCCCGACAAACTTGTTCTTCTACCCGACTTAAACGCAGGTTGCTCTCTGGCTGATAGTTGTCCCCCGGATGCGTTTGCCCAGTTTAAGGCAGAACACCCTGACCATTTAGTCATCTCTTATATCAATTGCTCCGCCGAAATTAAGGCGATGAGCGATATTATTTGCACCAGTTCCAATGCCGTCGATATTGTCCAGCAAATTCCCCCTGATCAACCGATTATTTTTGCCCCGGATCGGAATTTAGGACGCTATGTGATGCAGCAGACGGGTCGGGATTTACTCCTGTGGCAAGGAAGCTGTATTGTTCACGAAACCTTCTCGGAAAAAAGAATTGTCCAACTCCAGATTGAACACCCCGACGCCGAGGTTATTGCCCATCCTGAATGCGAACCTCCAGTATTACGTCACGCCAGCTATATTGGCTCCACAACCGCACTGTTGAAGTATTCGCAAACCAGTCCCCGTTCAAAATTTATTGTGGCGACAGAACCGGGAATTATTCACCAAATGCAAAAGCAAATGCCCGATAAGCGCTTTATTCCAGCGCCTGCCACGAATAATTGTAACTGTAATGAATGTCCCTACATGCGGTTAAATACGCTGGAAAAAGTTTATCTAGCCATGAAGCAGCGTCAGCCAGAAATTACTCTGCCTGAACACATTCGGATTGCGGCGTTACAACCGATTCAGCGCATGTTGGACATGAGTGCTAAGGTTAAGGTTTAAGTTCAGCAAAATTAGGGCAGGACTTACGTTTTCTTTCAGGCACAGTGACAGTGGGGAAGGGCGGGTTTTGTAGAAACATTATTGGTTTCTCGGTTAATTTTAGTCCTAAACCCGCCCCTACTATGGGTTGCTGCCTCAGTGACAGGGTGGGGAAGGGTGGGTTTTGTAGAAACGTTATTAGTTTCTCGGTTAATTGTCGTACTAAACCCGCCCTAATCCCAATCTGGCATACAGGGGAAAATGTTATTAATCATATCTTGTATCGAACCTATCAACTAACCCCACCAATCCTGCCGAGGTA
>CAZNNK010000960.1:0-2864 GCA_964574085.1 uncultured Coleofasciculus sp. | reverse complement strand
CGTCTGTTGTGTATAAGCGACAGGCTAAACGCTGGGGAAGCCGGGGAAGCCGGGGACGCAGGGGAAGCTGGGGACGCAGGGGGAGCCGGGGAAGCTCTTGAAGTAGAGATACTTTCGCCTGCCAAGTTCGAGAAGGAAATGCCTCGGAGCGAGGCTATGTCTGTCTTGAATGGCTTCCCGATAATTCAGCGATTATCACTTGTCAGGTATCCGCAGATGAAACCTTAGAGGAGAAAATCTCTCACTACTTAAAAGATTTATTAAAACAGTGTGGTGATATTTATCTGCGAGGCAGTCCAGGGACGTATAATTTAGTGATTGAACTCTTTTTACCCTTTGATTATTTAGCTGAATCCGTTGACCTATGGTTAATTCCCAGATTACCTCGGAGAAAACGGCAACTGGGACGGGAATACCGAGTGATTGTTCGCTCTTACGAACGACTTTTTGATGCCTATTATGCCGATAAACTCGAATGCGTCTGGAAACTGATGAAAATCTTTGAACAGGAGGTTTTGCCCACTCGGATTAAACGCCTAGAACACGAAAAAAGTTATTGTTATTCGGGATTAGAGCAAGAACTTACTGAACAGCAAACCATTGGGTTAAGTTGTTTTTTGCCAGAGTCAGATATAGAGCGAGAGGATCTATTTTTTGCCCTCTATGAGACTGGAGTTCCCTTGGCGCTGTGGTTGCGATCGCGGGATTTGGAGAATGATGATATGTCTCATTTTGATCACTTGCTTTGTGCCAAGTGTTTACTGGATCATAATCACTTAATTGATCAACTCTGGCTTAAACGAAAAGCCGCTTATGGCAGTTCTAACCCGCAAAAGCAGTGGGGTTATCATGCGGCGATGTTACTGGATAATCCAGAACGCAATCCACCCCTAAATCCTTTAAGATGGGGCGGTTGAAACCGCAGCTACACAAACAAAACCCGCCTGCGCGGGTTTACATTTGCAAATTGCCTCTTTCTCTTTTATCTTCTGCCTTATTTATAAATTATGACCGATTGGAAAATATTTTACGGGAACCGAGAACCGCATCATACAATTAACACTTTGCCTGATCCTCCCAGTTGGCGACAGTTCAAGCGTCAACAAGATATTAACGAAAAACCTCTAAAATCTCGGTGGCAAAAGATTCTCAGCCTCGTAAAAGAAGATAGTCGAGACTATCAACGGGGCAAAAGTTTTCGGGTACTTTATCCACCCCAAAACCGTGATCCAATTGATCCAGACACTCCAGATAAAAAAGCGAAAATCTATCAGGCGTACAAGGAACTGATTGAAGGCGTCAATGCGGCTATTTATCTGCGTCGTCCCCTGCTTGTCACCGGACGTCCGGGTTCTGGGAAAACCTCTCTAGCGTATGCGATCGCCTATGAGTTGCAACTCGGATCAGTTCTAGGTTGGTCAATCACCACTCGGACTACCCTGCAAAATGGACTCTATAACTACGACGCGATCGCACGACTGCAAAACCTACAACTGCTCAAACTTAAACAAGAATTAGGTCAAGCACCACCACAGCAACTCGAAGAAAACATTGGTCAGTATTTACAACTCGGAGCCGTAGGAACCGCCTTTTTACCCAGCTATCACCCCAGAGTATTACTCATTGATGAAATTGACAAAAGCGATATTAACCTCCCCAACGATTTACTCAATCTTTTTGAAGAAGGAGGCTATTCTATTCCCGAATTAGAACGCTTACAGACGCCATCCGTTACCGTAAGAACCGCTGATCCCGGACTAGATACTGAGATACAACGGGGTCAGGTACAGTGTAATAAATTTCCCATTGTCGTCATGACCAGTAACGGGGAACGAGACTTTCCCCCTGCCTTTTTACGGCGCTGTATCCGGGTCAGAATGCCAGAACCTAATGATGCGGAGTTTCTCAGTGAAGTAGTTAATGCTCATTTTGCCAAAGAATTAGGAGAACAACATTGGCAACAGGCGCAAGGGACGATTAATCAACTGATTCAAGACTTTGTGCAGCAGCAACAAGGGAAAGACGTTGCCACTGACCAACTTTTAAGTACCATTTATTTATTCTCCCGACAAGTCCAGCCTGATACTATGGATCAAGACTCTTTGAAACAGCTTTTATTAAAGCGTCTCGATAGCGCCGTTGATCAATAAAGTGTCATTTGTCATTGGTCATTTGTCATTGGTCATTTGTCATTTTTTTATTTAAGCAAAATTGTAGGGTGCGTTAGCGGAGCGTAACGCACCATTGTTTTGAGTGCAGAAACCTGCCATAATTCATCTGTAGGGGTGGGTTTTGGCAATTCAGGCAAGCTATGGATGATATACTTCGTTGCGCTTTTCGTTCCTTAGGTTTGAATCCAAGGCGGTTTAATGCGAGTGGTGCAAGATTTAAGGTGGAACAGATTTTACGGATTTTTCAAGCGCACGTTGGGAATTTTTCGGGCGCACGTCGGTGCGCCCCTACGATAATTTCCCCTTATTTTCCCATTCCCTAAAAATTGGCGTCAAAACCTTTAACTCCTCTGCGCCCCTCTGCGTAACCTCTGCGTCCCTCTGCGTTAAAAAATATAATTCTGATGTCACCCTACACCCTCCCTTCTCCCTTACCATGATCGAGCAATTAATCACAATTCTCGGCTCAGAACTCGACTTCAACCCAACAGAAGTCGCCGATTTACTGTGGCTAACGCTCGAACGTCAAAAACGCATCCAAACCCAGCCCTCACCCCCCACACCATCCCCAGACACCGAAACCCAGACGCCCTCTCCACCCCCCATTGAGCAACCCATCGAAACCCCTTCCCCACCAACCATCCTCACAAGGGTAGGTTTTTTAAGATTGCGGTTCAGGTAAGACAAGGAAGA
>CAZNNK010000959.1:0-2881 GCA_964574085.1 uncultured Coleofasciculus sp. | reverse complement strand
TTGTTCCCAATCGATGTCCTCTTCTATGCGTGGATAGAAGAAACTCAAAAACTCCTGAAAATATAGCGAAATGCTTTCCTTCCATGGCGAATCATATTCGCTCATTTTAATCACTCCTCAATTCTCATCCTTGCCCTGATTTAAGTTGATTTATTGTAATCCAATTTGACTTATTTTTATTGCCAGAACGACACGGAAAGAGATGCAGGGGCAAATGCTTTAGGTTCGATTGTGGGAGTGCTATTAGCTGCTGGATAAGGTTCGCTTACCTGAATTAAGGCTGGTGGGCAATGCCCACTCTACTGGCTTATTTGATGAATTAGAATTACATCCAGAAACTGTAGGGGCGCACCGACGTGCGCCCATAAAATCGACAGGACTCTTGCGTTCGCTTCACTATAAAACGCGCAATCCGGGAAGCCTTGCAGGAGAAGCCCACAGTCCCTTACAAAGGACAAATAACAATTTCTACTGTTAGCTTTTATTGTGTCCACCGACTTACATCCATCATCTTTCTTTAAGGGCGCAAGCTTTGCGCCCCTACATTGAATAACGATAACGGTAAAATCTGCCCCGATATCAATGTCACTGCCCCGATATCAATGTCAAGACGCGCCATGGCGCGTCTCTACCAGGGAATTCGGTAAAATAAACCATGAGTCCTCGTCACTCAAACACTAACCATGACCACACATTCCGCCGTAGATTTCCAAGACGCTTTTGATGTCATCGTTGTCGGTGCTGGACATTCCGGCTGCGAAGCCGCGCTAGCCGCCGCCCGTCTGGGATGTCGCACCCTCCTGCTTACCCTGAACCTGGATAAAATTGCTTGGCAACCCTGTAATCCGGCTGTGGGTGCGCCAGCTAAATCCCAACTTGCCCACGAGGTAGACGCCTTGGGGGGAGAAATTGGTAAGATGGCAGACCGGACTTATCTCCAGAAGCGGGTATTAAATCAGTCGCGTGGACCTGCGGTTTGGGCATTACGGGCGCAAACCGATAAGCGGGAATATGCGGCGGTGATGAAACGGATTGTCGAGAACCAGGAGAATTTGGTCATCCGGGAAGGGATGGTGACGGATTTAGTTCTGGGTGCGAACGATGAGGTTATCGGTGTTCAAACCTATTTTGGTGTAGCATTTACCGCCCCTGCAGTCGTATTAACCACGGGAACGTTCCTGGGTGGATGTATCTGGGTGGGGAATAAATCAATGCCTGCTGGACGCGCGGGAGAATTTGCGGCGGTGGGATTGACGGAAACCCTGAATCAACTGGGATTTGAAACCGGACGCCTGAAGACAGGAACCCCGGCGCGGGTGGATAAGCGATCGGTGGATTACAGTAAGATGGAACCCCAACCTGGGGATGAGGTGGTGTCTTGGTTCAGCTTTGACCCAGAGGTGTGGGTGGAACGGGAACAGATGAATTGTTATATTACCCGTACCACGGCAGAAACGCATCGGTTGATTCGGGATAATCTACATCTGTCTCCGGTTTATGGGGGTTGGGTGGATGCAAAGGGACCTCGTTATTGTCCCAGTATTGAAGATAAAATTGTCCGGTTTGCCGATAAGCCAAGCCATCAGATCTTTATTGAACCGGAAGGGCGAGAGATTCCCGAACTCTATATCCAAGGATTCTCGACGGGATTACCAGAGAAGCTACAGTTGCAAATGTTGCGATCGCTCCCTGGATTAGAAGACTGTACCATGCTCCGTCCGGCTTATGCGGTGGAGTATGATTATCTACCCGCAACTCAGTGTTTCCCCACGTTAATGACCAAAAAAATAGAGGGGCTATTCTGCGCTGGACAAATTAATGGAACGACAGGGTACGAAGAAGCCGCCGCCCAGGGTATTGTCGCGGGAATTAATGCGGTACGCTATGTGCGACATCAAGAGATGTTGGTGTTCCCCCGTGAGGAAAGCTATATCGGTACATTAATTGATGATTTATGTACCAAAGACTTGCGAGAACCCTACCGGATGCTAACCAGTCGTTCCGAGTATCGGTTACTCCTGCGTTCCGATAATGCGGATCGCCGTCTGACTCCTTTGGGACGAGACATTGGCTTAATTGATGACCGCCGTTGGCAACTTTATACTGAAAAACAAGCCAATATTGCGGCGGAGAAGGAACGACTCCAGACGGTACGGATCAAAGAACATGAAGAATTAGGCGTTGCGATCGCGTCGGATACTCAGCAACGGATTAAGGGTTCGATTACCTTAGCAGAATTATTACGTCGTCCCAAATTCCACTACGTTAATTTGGATCACTATGGATTAGGTAACTCCAGTCTCAACCAAGCTGAACGAGATGGCGCGGAAATTGATATCAAATATGCCGGATATCTGCAACGCCAGCAAAATCAGATTGATCAAGTGTCTCGTCAAAGCCAGCGACGATTGCCCATGGATCTGGATTATGATGCCATTGAAACCTTATCCAAGGAATCTCGTGAGAAACTCTCCCAGGTGAAACCCCTGACAATTGGTCAAGCTTCTCGCATTGGGGGGGTAAATCCGGCTGATATTAATGCCTTACTGGTGTATTTGGAAGTGCGATCGCGCCAATCAGCGAACCGTTCAGATGCCCAAATTCCAACAGCATCAGTAATCTCCGGCTAATTTCGATTAGTAGAGACGTTGCATGCAACGTCTCTACAATTTACAAAACAGGATTCTATAATGCCAGATTGGATATTTTATGATGTCCGGCTGTCTCACCCATAATAAAAACTTCTCCCCATCTCCCCCTCACCCCATCTCCCCCTCACCCTAATTATGGGTATTCAACCGGACATGATATTATTCCACCTGATGCCCAACAGAGGTAATGACTTGTTTAATTGACTCCTGAGACGCCTCAGTTTCCACAC
>CAZNNK010000958.1:0-2883 GCA_964574085.1 uncultured Coleofasciculus sp. | reverse complement strand
GAGTGCGGACGGTTCTACGGGGTTTAAAGCGAGACATAGAGATGGTAGCGTCCCGACTCCGCTTTAAACCCCGTAGAACCGTCCGCACTCACCCAGTTACGGAACGTGGTTGGATTTCGCTTAAATCGCCCCTCAGGGTCTTGCTGGTAAGGTTCTTTCGTCCATTGTCCATTCACCAGCATTCCAGTTGCCATAGTTTCTTCCTATTCCCAATGCCTTTAGTTGTCAATTATCCCTATTTTCGGTTTCTCAATTCTCTATACTGATCATTTTCTTTATATTCTTCAAAAAAATTAATATTTATTCATCTATGGAGACCTCCTTCGTCCTTGGTTATTCTCAAAAAAACCGGCAAATGACCAAAGACGAAGGATAAATTCAGCGTTACTCTCGGAGCCTGTCACTGTTGTCGGTTGGGTTCAGAGAACGTAGGCGGAGCCTTCTTTCCGAGTAACCCAACGCCAGCGAGTTAGCCTGTTGGATTCCGCGATCGCAAGTACCCAACCTACTTGAACGTTTTATACAGTTATGCTCCAGACTCCCGTTACTCTTCCGTACTGAGGATTTGCGGCACTTTAAAAAAGTCCCCATCTTGGTCAGGAGATTCTGCCAATAAAGCATCCCGCTCCGGATACCGTTGAAGTTGGTCAGGTCGGGTCACATTACTAACATCAATGGCTCTAGTCGTTGGCGGAACATTTTCTGTGTCCAATTCACTAAGCTGTTGAAAGTATTCCAAAATGCTATTAAGCTGCGGCAAAAATTGCTCTTCTTCTTCAGGAGTCAACTCCAAACGCGCCAGATTAGCGACTTTGCGAACTTGTTCTAGGTCAATCATGGTTGATTGTTGATTGTTGATTGTTTATTCTTTCCTCGTCAGTGATGAATGACAAATGACGAATGACGAACCCTAAAAATAGATATCAATAGCTGAACGTCCGGTCGTTTTCAGCCAGTTTTGAGCTTCCAAGTAGTTATTGGGAGCCAAACGAATCGCTCGTTTCCAATAATCGGCGGCTTGATCAAACAGCTTTTCTGCGGCTTCATCATTTCCCGCTTCCTTCTCCTTCTCCGCTTGGAAATGGTAAATGACAGCAATATTATTCAGCGCTTGGGGAAGACGGGGATTAGAGTCGAGAGCTTTATGGTAATACTCCAATGCTGTATCATGTTCACCATTGCTGGTGTAAATTAACCCCATGTTGTACAGAATCAGGCTGCGGTCATAGGAATCTTCTTCTAACTCCAACGCTTGCTTGTAATTATCCAATGCTTCGGCGTATTCGCCATCTCCCTGAGCCGACATCCCATCTCGGTAATAGACGAAGGCTTCTTTGGCTTTCTTGTTGGTGGGCAAAACCTTAAGAATCAGATCTGCCATTACCGTGAAGGTTTTGTCAACAAAGTTATCGTTACGCTGTGTTCGTGGCATAGTTGCTTCCCAATTATCCCGGTTTTCAATTATCGTAGCGTGTCTAGGATGCCCTCGATCCGACGAATAAGGTTTAATGACACAAAAAGCTCCCGCATCCTCTGGTTCCCCCCTTTTTAAGGGGGGCTAGGGGGGATCTCTGAGTTAAGTAAGGGTTTCAGCCTTAAGTTGATACCAATGACGGAGCGTGCGCCCCTACGGTTTGTGGGCGTACAGCAGAAATAACTGAACAGCTAATACCTCCCCGATCAATGAATCGTCCCGTCAGGCAGAATTGTCCCTTGCAGACTAGCACCCTCTAGGGTAAAATCATCTAACACTGCCCCTGTCAGGTTAGCTTTATCCAGATGAGCGCCTGCCAATCTAGCACCTTTGAGGTTGGCGGCTTGGAAATTTGCGCCTGTAAGATTCGTCCATCTCAAATCTGTTCCCTCTAAATCAGCGGCGCCCAGATTTGTCCCAAACAGATAAGCACCACCCAAATGAGCCTGACTCAGGTTCACTCTTTCCAAGTCAGCTTGGTAGAGGTAAGCACCAATCAATTCCGCTTCATGGAGATTAGCATCAGCCAGATTAGCCCGGTTAAGATGGGCGTTCATCAGGCTGGCTTCACTGAGATTGCTGCGTCTCAAATTAGCTTCATTGAGCATTGCGCCTTTCAGGTTTGCCTCTCTGAAGTCAGTGCCAATCAGATTAGCATGACTCAGATTAACGTTCATCAGCTTAGCGCCTCTGAGGTCAGCCCCAATTAAGTTAGCATGGCTTAAATCAGCATAGCTGAGTTCCGCTTGCATCAGATGAGCGCTGACTAAGGAGGCTTCGATGAGATTCGCGTCAATCATACAAGCCAGACTCAGATAAGCAAGGCTCAGGTTTGCTTTTGTCAGATTTGCCGTGATTAAATTAGCGGATTCTAACTGCGCCCCTTTCAGGTTAACCTGCTTCAGGTTAGCGCCTCTGAGGTTAGCGCCTTCTAGGTTAGCCTCGCTCAAATCAGGTTCTATGGTGTGATGTCGATTTCTCCATTTAATCCAGCTCACTGCACCTTGTTGAAGTAATTTCAGATGCTCTAAATTTGCCATTCGTGTCTCCCGCTGTACCGTTCACTCTTGTCTATTGCTAATTTCTATATGAAAATTTCCTGTCTGAGACGGAACCTTGGTAAGGGCGCAAGGATGGTGCCCCTACATTTGGATATATGTCAATTTTGTAGGTTGGGTTGAGGAACAAAACCCAACACCTTTGGTTGGCTTGAACCTTGTGTGCTTTCCCTGACATGCTTCCCCTACATTTAGGTGTATGTCATCCACTTAAGAACCGCTCTATCCTGAATTTTTGGACATTCACCTATTGTTCAATGGAAATGGGCGGATGGCAAGAACCCCATGACAGCCATGGCGATTGAAATCGCTGCTACACAAACAAAGTCCGCCTACGCGGACTAAATTATA
>CAZNNK010000957.1:0-2886 GCA_964574085.1 uncultured Coleofasciculus sp. | reverse complement strand
ATGCTACTCAAAGCCTTGATAGATAAGGGTTTTGGAGTTGTGCAGCCAACCCTACTTACTAAGCCGAACTGCTGCTTTCTCCTTTAACCACAGCCGCACCAATTAGATGCGCTAAACGCAAGGCTTCAGGAACTTTACCACAATCCGTGACCCGATCTAGAACCGATGCGATCACCTGGGGATTCGCACCACAAACCTGAAAAAAGAAAGGGGGATAAACATGAATGGTTCCAGCGCGTTGGAGAAGGTGGAGACGCCGTTCCGGTTGAGGTAAACGATGAATCGCCTGTTCAACCGCCTCCAAATTCGGCATACGCCGCATCAAAGACACACAGGGAAGACTCAGGCGATCGCCAAGCTGGGGTAAGTCTACGAGATTAAAGCCACCAAAACCGATACCATCCAGCAGTAAAACATGCAGTTGAGGTAAAAACTTCCGCCCAACCAATAACTGAACAATCCGATCCGTCGCATCCCAGCCGTCTCGTTCCACCTCTCCCCAAACCATCCCCTCAAAGCGTGTTCCTGCACAAACCACTCCCGCAATGGACACTTTGGCGCTTGCATGACGGGAAAACGGTGCGTCGTCAAAGCCAATGACGCGAATGACGCGATTCAGTCGCACAAGATCATCAAGTTCCATTGAGTTCCATGAAGCCAACCAATACCAATGTTACGGTACTGATATTAGTTCAATGACATAAGACGAATCACAAAGGACAAAGGACAAAGGACAAAGGACATAAAACAAATAGATACCAAACCCGCTTAAAGAACCGCTTTTAAACTTTGGGATTTTTTCCATCGACCCCTTGAAGCCTTCAGCCTTCAGCCTTCTGCCTTCTCATGCTATGACCAAAGACCTCGCTTACCATTCGGCATAATTGTTGCCCAATTAGTTTTAGCTAACCCTAACTGTTCCTCCGTAATTTTAGCATTGGTAAGATTCGCGCCACAGAGATTCGCTCCCTTAATATTGGCATGATTCAGATAGGCAAAACTTAAATCTGCTCCGCGTAAATCTGCCCCCTCTAAATCCGAATTACTCAAATAAGCCCGTCCTAAATTGGCATCTCGCAAATTCGCTCGTGTTAAGCTGGCTTGACCAAAATCAGCACTGGATAAATCAGCGCCTTGTAAATTAATTCGAGTCAACTTTGACTGATAAAAAATTCCGCCTGATAAATCCGATTTTTGTAAATCTAATCCACTTAAATCATGAGAGCCAAAATCCCTCCGACCTTTCATATATGCCGTTAACACACCATTGGCATCAAGCTTTTTAGGTCTACTAGAAAAACTTTGACTGGGCGGTATATTCCCCATATTAATTGACGTCACTGACCCAGATAGAAATTTACTGCGGGGATTACCATTACCCGTGGTGTGGGGAGAACCCGGACGGCTACGGTCTCGTCGTTCACGACGTCGGCGAATTGCTGCTGCTAACTTCTGGGTCGCCGATGAAGGTGATGAAGGAGAACTGGGCGAGTCTACCTCTTGAACTTCAGTGGAATTGCCATTTGTACTTGTATTCGATAGCCCAGAGGTCGGCATTACCATGCTTTGAACCAAACTATCCAAATAAGGTTCTAAGTCTAACGCTCTAAGAATTTCTTCTGCCGTTTGATAGCGATGACGAACAGAAGCCTCCAACATTTTTTTCAACACATTCGCAAAATGATCGCTGACTTGCACCGATTTACGCCAGACCATTTCGCCAGTTGAGGGATTATAATCTAAATCCTTTGGCGATTTTCCGGTGAGTAAATACACACAAGTGACACCGAGAGCATAAATGTCACTGGCATAAACAGGTCGCAAAGCCATTTGTTCCGGCGGCGCAAAACCAGGAGTACCAATCGCGAAATTTGTCAAGGCGGTTTGTTCTGATGTATTGGCAACAGCAGCTTGGTTGACTTCATCTTTAACCGCGCCAAAGTCAATCAAGACCAGTTTTCGATCTTGGTCTCGTCGAATTAAATTAGCCGGTTTGATATCCCGGTGGATCACCTCTTGGCTATGGATATATTTAATCAGGGGAAGAACTTCACTCAGAAATTGCTTGACCCCGGCTTCTGAGAGTGGACCACATTGTTTAATCTCTTGCTGTAACGTAAGTCCACTAATATACTCCTGTACCAAATAAAACTGCTGATTGGCTTGAAAAAAATCCAACAGTCGGGGAACTTGAGGATGATTGCCAATCTTGCCGAGGGTTCTGGCTTCTCGCTCAAATAGCTTTTGAGCCATTTCCAGAACCTGGGAGGTGGTTGTTGCGGGACGAAGTTGTTTAATGACACAACTAGGATTACCAGGAAGAGACTCATCTCTGGCTAAAAACGTAGCGCCAAATCCGCCTTGACCTAGGGTTTTTAGCACACGATAGCGATTTCGCAACATAATAGGATGACCACACGTCTGACAGTTAGTGACGTGCAGCGGATTTTTGGGCTGAGGACAGTCAGAATTTAGGCAGTAGCTCATTCAGCATCACCAATAGGGCGTTTGTCCGGGCTAGGACGAAAGCTTTCTCAATTGTGATCGAAGCACCCGGCTTATCTATTAGGATCTATATAGTTGACTTTAGTGGGAAACGCACCGCCGAATGCACCCTCGCTTTGGTAAGCCTTAGCAAGCAATCTTGTCTACCTACAGGATATCTTAATTTTCCCGACTATTTAGGCACAGATGCCCGACTAACGCATTGATCTGAGTCTTTTTTTGATAAAGTCTTGATAAAGATTCTCCTTTGTTTGTGAAGAATCGGTAAAGTTGGGGAGTTGGGGAGTTGGGGGAGATGGGGGAGTTGGGGGAGTTGGGGGAGCCTGACAGGTGTAGGTTTTTTATTTTATGGTTGGGACAAGACAAGGCGGACAAGGTGAC
>CAZNNK010000956.1:0-2890 GCA_964574085.1 uncultured Coleofasciculus sp. | reverse complement strand
ACATCACGATCTACTTGATAATGGCACTCAGGACAACAATGGATTCGGTCTGAGAGTTTTTTGCTGACCGTGATTCGGCAATTCGGGCAAGTCTGAGAAGTTCCCCGATGGTCTACTTCTCCCACAAATACCCCTTGTTTCTTGCCAACCCACTTTAGGATAGAGCGAAACTGCCCAAACCCGGCATCAATCGTATGCTTACCTAAAAAGCCCTTTGCCATAGTGCGCCAATCAATGTCTTCAACAAAGATAGTATCCGCCATAGCACAGAGTTTATGGGCAAGCTTAAATTGATAATCCTTCCGCTTGAGTGCGATGTGATTATGCTGTTTCTCTATCTTTTTTCTGGCTTTCTCATAATTTTTGGATCGCTTTTGTTTCTTGGCTAACCGACGTTGTAGCACTTTCAGCCGACGGTGTTCGGTTTTGAAGAATTTGCGCCCAGGCTCACAGTAGCCGTCACTGGTTGCCAGGTAAGAGAGCAGTCCCACATCAACCCCAATGGCATGACCATGAGGGAAGGGTTTTGGAATCTCAATGTCTGAGTACAAAGTGATCACAATAAACCATCCCATTGCCTTTTTGACAACCCGTACTTGTTTGACTATAAAGCCATCAGGAACAGGTCGATGCAAGTTAATTTCCACCTTCCCTAACTTCGGGAGTTGGATATGCCAGCCTGTTATTGGGTTAGTTTTGAATTGCGGGAATAGCAGCGACTTCATTTGTCCCACTTTCTTGAAGCGAGGGAAACCATACCCTCTGTGTATAAAGAAGTCCCAAGCATCATGCAACCTTCTGATGTTGGTTTGTAAAACTTGGGAGGGAACTGATTTGAGTCGCGGAAATTCCTTTTTGGCTTTAGGTAGATTGTTTTGTTGTTGGTGGTAACTGGGAAAGGGATAATTGGCACTCATAATGTACTCAGATTCCAAACTACACCTATCTATTGGACACTTTCTAGAAGCTATCCAATCCTTGAGTTCCCGCAATGCGTAGTTGTAGGACACCCGCAACGTTTCCAACCACTCATCAAGGAGTTGGGTTTGTTGTTGGTCGGGCTTGATTCGGTAGGTGTAGTTGAGAAGCATAATGAAATTCTATATTAGTTAACACTCTTACTGGCGTTTTCGTCCAGGGAATTCTGTGCAAGACTGGAGCCGCCAGGATGTCGGGGCGGGTTTTACCGCTAATCTGCAGGAAAAAACCGATACCCTAAACTGAGGATGCCCTTCGTTAGTAAGGTTAGTATGGAAATGAAGGAACTTGAACGGCTTAGACGGGCGTCGTTGACGTAGCACCCACTGAGATAACCAAATTGGTGCAACGGAAACAGATGATTGCTTGTTTGTTTTTGCGCCTTGCGAGGAAAATTAAGTGTTCACTCCTTAAAAGCAAAAACTCTGCTGTAGCAGATTGATGGGGAAACCTCATACAGACTATGGGTAAAGTCAAAAATCCTCTCCCTTGGGTAATGGGAATAATTACATCTAGCCTTCTCATTGTGGGGGGTTTGGGATATTATTGGGTGATTGCGGCAAAACCAGACACAGTTGAGCTTGATGAACTAACTGTGCCAGTGGATGTGCAGGATTTAGCCGTACAAATCACGGCAAATGGTACGGTACAACCGATTCAAACCGTCAACCTCAGTCCGAAAACGTCGGGTCGTTTGGTCAAATTAGAAGTTGAACAAGGGGATCGGGTTGACGCGGGAGACGTGGTGGCGGTAATGGAACAAGAGGATGTTAAAGCTCGGTTTTTAGGAGCCAGAGCTGACCTACAGCAGGCACAAGCCCGTCTCGCTGAAGCCCAAGCGGGTCCTCGTCCGGAAGAAATAGCCCAAGCCAAACAGCGATTTCAGCAAGCACAAGCCCGTTTAGCGGAAGCCCTCATCGGTAATCCCAGAGAAATTGACCAAGCAGTTGCTCAAGCCCAAACTGCCAGTTCCCGCTTAGATTTAGCCACGGTACGAGTCCAACGGTATAAGTACTTAGTGGAAGAGGGAGTAGTATCTCAAGATCGGTTTGATGAAGCCTTAACGGAAGCCCGCACCGCTAAAGCCCAACTTGAGGAAGCTAAACAACGCTTAGCCCAAGTCCGCAATACTAAAAACACTGAGGATGAAACTAGCCCAGAAATTGTTCAACTCAAAGCAGCGGTTAATGAAGCGGGTTTTGCGGTGCAGGAATTGCTCAAAGGAACTCGTAAAGAAGAAATTACCCAACTTGAAGCCGCTGTAGAAGCGGCAAAAGCCCAAACCCAAGCTGCCTACATCCAATTACAAGACACGATTATTCGTGCGCCTTTTCCGGGAATTATCACTCAGAAATATGCTACCGTTGGCGCATTTGTCACGCCGACAACCTCTGCATCGAGTACAGTTTCAGCAACCTCTACATCAATCGTGGCATTAGCCACCCAACAACTAGAGGTTCTGGCTGAAGTTCCTGAGGTTGATATTGGACAAATTCAAGAAAAACAGCCAGTAAAGGTTATCTCAGATGCGTTTCCGGATCAGGCTTTCCGAGGTCAGGTGAGACTGGTTGCTCCAGAAGCCATTGTGGAGAATGATGTTACCTCCTTTCAAGTGCGAGTTGCCCTAGCACCCGAAGCCCAAGAGAAATTGCGCTCAGGGATGAATGTTGACCTGACATTTTTAGGAAAACCGATTAGCGATGCTCTGGTTGTTCCGACAGTGGCGGTTGTAACTCAAGAGGGCGAAACTGGAGTTATGGTGCCTGACTTTGAAGATCAGCCGAAGTTTAAACCAGTCACAATTGGAGCCACGATTGAGGATAAAACTCAGATTATTAGGGGATTGAGAGAAGGGGAAAAGGTTTTTATTGATTTGCCTGAAAACTATAATCCTGACGAAGAAGAGTAGGGG
>CAZNNK010000955.1:0-2891 GCA_964574085.1 uncultured Coleofasciculus sp. | reverse complement strand
TATATTACCAAACATGACTAGAGCTGACTATATTGTTATTGAAAGTTTACAATACCTCAATATTTGCTCAGCGACTCGCCCCTACAACCCTGATAATTCCCACAACCGCGATCGCGTCTTGGATCAGGTTATGGTTGAAAAGGTGAACTTCGCCAAATCCTCCCAGCCTGATCGCCAATCACCAGAAATGGATATTAATCAGTTACTCCTCTGGATTGTCTGCACCTCCTGCATTCTGAACATTATCGTCGGAATTCGCCGTGCTAGTATTTCGGATTCAGCCGTGTATATCCGTAGCTGGATGCTTGTTTCTGGTTTAGTATTAGCCACAACAGGTGTCTTATATGTCCTCACTCCAGAGAATGCTGGCTGGATTGGCGGGGGATTATGGGGGTTGTTGATCTTAATGCCGATTCTGGGATTTAGACTCATGAATCAACTGGCATATCAGGAACGCTTTGGTGCAGCTAGCCGACTGGGTAAACTCCTCTGTTGGCTACACCCTGCCCAGAATTGGCGTCAATTTGCTGAATTATTGGACACGCTGGAACAATTAAAGCAGGGTTCAACGGTTGAAGCCACGGCGATTATTAACCGCTACAAAACCACCAATCGTCCTCTGGTGCGACATACCATCGCCACTCTCTATAAAATGGAGGCGCGTTGGCAAGAGTTGCGGGAGTGGATTGAAACCAACGTATCACAGACCGCCCTGGAACATGATCCCAGTCTGATCCTGTACTACCTGAGAGCGTTGGCAGAGATGGGGGACTTAAATCGTTTGCTCACCCAACTTGATCAGTTTGAACGTATCTTAGAACGGAGCGATCGCGGCATCAATCTGAGTCAAGCGTATTTATTTGCCTTTGCCTTTTGCGGTCAAAAAACCCAAGTCGTCCAATTACTCACTGGACCTTTAGCATTTTATCCAAAGTACATTCGCCAATTTTGGCTGGCTACAGCAGATTGGGCGGCGGGAGACGTAGAGGGGGCGCGTCAGCAACTGTTGGCTATTTCTAACCGCCATACTGGACTTTACCGCCATGCGATTCAAGCTCGTTTATCTCAGTCACCTGTCAACCCTGATGCTGTTTTGACTCAATATTCTCAGCAGATTTTAGCACGACTGACACTCCATCTCCAACATCAGATGCGATACGGTTCCAGAGAACGGTTTTTGGGTTCTAGAGCCTATACAACTTGGGCAATTATTGGATTAAACCTGATTGTATTTGGATTGGAAATTCACTTTGGTGGAAGTGAAAATCCGCAAGTTTTATACAAACTTGGAGCCTTAGTACCAGAGGAAGTTCTCGACGGTGCTTGGTGGCGGTTATTAACCTCAACATTTTTGCACTTTGGCTTTTTGCATCTATTAATGAATATGCTGGGTCTTTATATCCTTGGACCCTTTGTCGAATATGCGCTCTCTGGGTGGCGATATTTGCTGCTTTACCTCAGTAGTGGTGTCGGTTCGATGTTGGTGGTATCTCTAGCCACTCATTTCGGATACTCTGAGGCACAATTTGTAGTTGGGGCATCAGGATCAGTGATGGGGATTGTGGGCGCAACGGCGGCTGTTTTACTTCAGGGATGGCGGCGTGAAAAATCGCGTTTAGCCTCTCGTCGCTTACGATTTATTTTATTTATTATTGCCTTTCAAGTTATCTTTGACCTATCAATTCCTCAAGTCAGTGTCACGGGTCACACATCAGGCTTAATTATCGGTTTTTTGGTTGGGAGTATACTAAGTCATAAGTCATAAACATGCCCTCGAAGGTGATGAAGGGTCAATTGTAGGGGCGGGTTTAGCCACTCGAACAAGCTTGTTACCAATAACTGACCAACAAAACCCGCCCTTACTCAAATCTTGCGCTACTCCCCCAGCCACCAAGCTAAAATCAAACAACGACTTTCATCTCGTGGGGCGCAACTAAGTTTGATGAAATTGCTGATCAGCAACGATGACGGAATTTTTGCCTTGGGGATTCGCACCTTGGCTGATACACTGGCACAAGCGGGTCATGATGTTACCGTCGTTTGTCCAGACAGAGAGCGATCGGCAACGGGTCACGGTTTAACCCTCCATGATCCCATTCGCGCCGAAGCAGTTGATACGATTTTTCACCCAGCGGTTAAAGCTTGGTCTTGTTCTGGAACTCCCTCAGATTGTGTAAAGTTAGCATTGGGAGCCTTAATTGATCGTCCCCCCGATTTTGTCCTATCGGGGATTAACCACGGTTCTAACTTGGGTACCGATATCCTTTACTCTGGCACGGTTTCCGCCGCCATGGAAGGGGTTTTAGAAGGAATTCCCAGTATTGCCTTCAGTCTGACTAGCTACACGTCAAAGGAGTTTCATGTTGCAGCCACGTTCGCCAAAAGCCTGATTGAGCGACTTTCTGTGCAACCCCTAGCTAAAGTCATGTTACTTAATGTCAATGTACCGCCCGTGAGTCAGGCGGAAATTGCTGGGGTTAAGGTGACCCGCCAAGGAATTCGTCGCTACTTCGATACCTTTGAGAAACGAGTTGATCCACGGGGTAAAACCTATTATTGGTTAGCGGGTGAAGTGATTGAAGATATAGAACAACCCCCCCATTCCCATCTTCCCCCCGATTTAGCTACCGATGTTCAAGCGATTAAGGAACACTATATTGCCATTACCCCCCTGCAATACAATCTAACGGATATTGCTGGCGTCTCTAGTTTGCAGACGATGGATTTTTAACTGTTGTTGTTGAAAGACTGTTTCGGCATTTTAGGGATCATGAGTCATGGGTTGAGAACAAAGAATGACTCATGACCGAGGACTAGTTTAGGGCTGGCTGCACAACTCCAAAACCCTTAGCTATCAATGCTTTGAGTGGTATTGATATTTGCTTCTCTTC
>CAZNNK010000954.1:0-2893 GCA_964574085.1 uncultured Coleofasciculus sp. | reverse complement strand
CGATGGTTCGTTTAGCTAAACCGATAACACTCCCAAACAACTCTGAACCTGAACCTGATATTGCCATTGTGCAATGATTGGGGCGTGAATACCTAGAACATCACCCTTATCCAGACAACATTTTATGGTTAATTGAATATTCAGAGTCCAGTTTAGAGAAAGATTTAGAGATAAAACGTAAACTTTATGCCCAAGTTGGTATTCCTGAATACTGGGTTGTTAATCTTAAAAGAAGACAACTGATTGTTTGGCGAGATCCCCAAGATGGGAAATACGCTTCCAGAGCTACGTTAACTGGAGGAATAATTTATCCCCTAGCGTTTCCTGATCTAAATATATCCGTTGATTCTATTGTCACTATTGATACTTAACTGTAGGGACGCAAAGCTGACGCCATGGTATAGTATTCTAAACTAGCATTGAGTTTTAGGGATGAAACCCAAAACGCATAAAGGTCAATTAACGGTTTGGAAAGACGAAGGGGGGTTTGGCTTTATCAAACCCGATCATGGCGATCAAGACGTTTTTCTGCATATCAGTGGATTAAATAACCCTAATCGCCGTCCCCAAGTCGGTGACATTATCCGTTATCAAGTAACCGTTGCTAATAAAGGAAAACTTCGTGCTAGCAAGGCTGTCATCGAAGGAAAAGCATCTCCGCCTAGTCCCAAACAGTTAGCCAAAATTTCTCCTAAAAGAAAGCGATCGAAAAAGAGAACAAAATCATCTTCTCTAGTCTGGGAAGTTTTGTTTTTATCTCTATTTCCTCTTGGCGGCTCGATTCACTTGGCATCAATAACATCAAATTTAATTCCTCTCCTGTTGTATTTGATCATGAGTGGGTTAACCTTTGCCCTTTATGCTCAGGATAAGTCCCGTGCTAGAACAGGAGAATCGAGGATACCTGAGAAAACGTTACATTTGTGCGAACTAGCAGGTGGATGGTTAGGCGCATTCATTGCTCAACGCACCCTACGCCACAAAAGCAGCAAAAATTCTTACCAAGTCTTATTTTGGGTAATTGTGGCTTTTCATATCATGTTTTGGAGCGCTTGGCTGTTCAAACATTTATTTAATTGAGTGGAAAAATGAGGTTAAAAAACTTTTGTGCTTGGGCAATTGCTCAACTTGATATTACTCAATATCCTGATTTGATGGAATTACAAACAAAAATTGAGAACTTATAGCGTTGTCTTAATAGGGGACTCTTGGCTTCCGGGAACGACATCAATCCTAATTTTCGCCCAGTCCAGGATTTTGCTAGACTTCAGATGACTTAGTTGGTCTTTGTATCTCCAGCCATGACAGCGACTCCAGTACCATCCCAATCCCTCAGCGCGATCGCCCAAGCCACTCGCCAAGCTGCACGACAGTTGGCGGTTATGTCCACTGATGCCAAAAATCTAGCGATTGAAGCGATCGCCAAAGCCTTAGAAACCGCAGCACCGGATATCTTGGCGGCGAATATGGCAGATTGTCAAGCCGCAGAAGCCGAGAGTATCCCTAAACCGCTTTATAATCGCCTGAAACTGGATGAGACGAAACTGAACGCCGCCATTGCTGGAGTGCGGGATGTGGGGAAGTTGACTGATCCCATTGGCGCCATCCAAATTCATCGGGAACTTGATCAAGGATTAGTTCTCAAGCGTGTCACTTGTCCCCTGGGAGTCTTAGGCGTTATCTTTGAAGCACGTCCCGATGCGGTGATGCAAATTAGTTCCCTGGCGGTGAAATCGGGGAATGGGGTGATTCTTAAAGGAGGAAAGGAAGCGGTTCGATCCTGTGAAGCGATTGTTAACGCGATTCATAAAGGATTATCCACCAGTTCAGTTGATCCAGCGGTAGTGCAACTCTTAACCACGCGAGAGGAGACAATGGCGCTGTTGCAATTGGATGACTACATTGATTTAATTATTCCCCGAGGCTCAAATTCCTTTGTCCGCTTCGTTCAAGACAATACTCGGATTCCGGTATTGGGTCATGCTGATGGAATCTGTCATGGTTATATTGATCGGGCGGCTGACTTGCAAAAAGCCGTGGAGATTACCGTCGATGCGAAAACCCAGTATCCGGCGGTGTGTAATGCGATAGAGACGCTACTGGTACATCGGGCGATCGCGCCTAGCTTCCTTCCCCTGGCTGCAAAAGCCCTGCAAGAACGGCTGGTGGAACTTCGTGGCGATGAAGCAACCTGTCAAATGATCGACTGTTCAGCCGCCACAGATGCGGATTGGTCTACAGAATACAATGATTTAATTCTATCGATTAAAATTGTTAATTCCTTAGAAGACGCCATTAACCATATCAATCACTATGGTTCTGGGCATACCGATGTTATTGTCACCGAAGATGCAGACATTGCCCAGATATTCCTCAATCAAGTCGATGGCGCGAATGTTTTCCACAACTGTTCGACTCGGTTTGCTGATGGGTTCCGCTATGGGTTTGGCGCGGAAGTGGGAATTAGTACAAATAAATTACCGCCCCGTGGTCCTGTGGGATTGGAGGGATTGGTGACGTATAAGTATCAAATGACAGGTCAAGGTCACATTGTTTCTAGCTACAGTGGGAAGGAGGCGAAACCCTTTACCCATCGGGATTTGGATTGAAGAAAACCTAAAAATAATTGGTGTTTCATCTTTTATCTTCAGGTGTTGAATATAGGGGGGCGATCGCTGCGTTCGTTCGTCGTTGTACTTCAGCGCCTCTATAGTTAGCGCCGTCTATAATGAAAACCAGCCAAATAAACGCGATCGCAATGGCAATCACCACAGCCAAATGGACAATAGACGAGTATCACCGCATGATTGCGGCGGGGATTTTAGATGATCGGCGGGTGGAACTACTCCAAGGAGAAATTGTCGAGATGTCACCAGAAGGAGAACCCCACGCC
>CAZNNK010000953.1:0-2897 GCA_964574085.1 uncultured Coleofasciculus sp. | reverse complement strand
AAATTGTCAAAAAAATATCGACAGATACGCTCGGATGTTCAGCCAATTATTGAACAACTCCAAGGGGGTAACTTTATTGGCGATCGCATCCCCGGAATGGGTGAAGAATATGTCATCTTAAAGTTAAGGATTAAAAATAGCAACATCCAAAAAGGAAAAAGCGCAGGTTATAGACTGATCTATCAAGTTGAGTCACCGACGAGTGTACTTCTATTAACAATTTATTCTAAATCAGACCAAGAAGATATTAGTCCTAATGAAATTCGTAGTATCTTAGCTGAGTTCGATGGGAATGAATAAAAGAGCGATCGTTCATGGTCTTCCGGACTTAGTGTGCTAAACCGATTGCTTTATGGAAAGATTAAATTATCCAGAACTGGTGCAAACAATCATTAAGTCACACTTTGCCCAACTTCAAGATGACGCAACTGAAGTTCAGTTAATTCTTGATGTAGAACGCAATCATTACTTAATAATGCTCGTGGGTTGGCATAACCAACGACGAGAGTATGGTAGCCTAATTCACATTGATATCAAGGATAACAAAATTTGGATTCAGAGTGATGGAACAGAAGTAGGAGTCGCCAACGAATTAGTTGAGGCTGGAGTGCCACATAAGGATATCGTATTGGCGTTTAAATCTCCCTTCAAGCGACAATTTACTGACTATGCTGTTTGTTAACCGCAATAAACGCACCCAAACGCCTACTGACTATAGCATTATCCTGGGAAATCAACCGATGAATCATCAGACGCGATCGCGACTTAGAATCATCAGCCTTAACAGACAAAGCTTGCAGTACCTTCATAGCCTCATCTAACATGGGTTCTGGCAACTGTTCAACTAGCTCAATGACGCGATCGCGAACTCTGCTTCTCCTTGCTGCTGTTTGTTGGCTGCTCATTGATAAAGCGATCGCTTACTAATATTGACCTAAAACTGATATAGTGTTTTTGGATGATTCGTGTACAGCCAAAGCACTGAAAGCCTTAGTGGGCAAGGGTTGCTTGTTTAAATCTCAAATGTAAACACTATAGTGAACCAGTACAATGAATTATCTTGCCATCTCAAATCAGCGTGCCAATAAAGTAAATGGAACCTCTACCCAATAGCTGGGCAGATATTCAGCCTGATATCATATATAAAACAACTAATGGGATGCTAGTATCTTTTAGTCAAGCTCAAATACAAATCGGAATCAAATATGACCAAAATAACAAACATTTAAAAGCCATTGAAAGAGGAATCGTTGCCTCTCGCGGTAATATTGGTCTTGTTCCTTCTGAAGTAGAGAGTTACGATCTAAAATCAAAGGTACTAGGAAAAGGAGGCGATCGCCGTTTTCATGGAAAAATCATTGAGGGAGTATTACACTTCTCCGGTTTTGTGACAAAACATTAATCATCAATAAACTATGACGAGAATTGAGTTAAAAAATCATCCTGTTTGGCAAGATTTAACTGAAGTATTAGAAAATCTAGATACCAATGTTCTTGTGACAGAACATCTGGAGTCATGTAACTATAAAATCTGTGGTTACTGGGACGAACAAGATGCATTTTATGAAGAGATTACCTTACCCCGTTCCTTGTCTGCTGAGTTAGTCGGCACTTCCATTGGTATTACAGACAGAAATCGTTGGATTAAACTTAAATTTATTCTCAAGGCTGACAGAATAGTTCACGAAGATTGGTCGAATGCTAATAGTAGACAAAATCTTGGCGAACTAACCATCATTTATGATGAAAATCTGCAATTCATTGATGAAAATTGGCAGATAAACATCGACTCGCCTGCGATTGTTGCCAAACATCTTACAGATATGCCCCTTGACTAATCGCGTTTCAAAGCTCGTGCCTTTAATAAAATCATCGGATGCTCTAATTGCTCGTAAACATCTAACTCCGCTAAATTCAGGAGAAACTCATGAAAGCTATTGAACTAACAGGAACCCTGGATGAAACAGGTCAATTATCACTCGATCACCCCATTGAAAATGTTGCCCCTAGTCGCGTGCGAATTATTGTACTGTTTCCCGATGTTACCGAAGAAGTCGAAACCGATCCTGATGATACTCCCCTTGAAGCAGTGAAAGCAAGTCTCAGGAGAGCTTTACAGGAAGCAAAAGCAGGACAACGCATACCCCTTTCTGAGATGTGGGAAGGAATCGATGTCGAATGAAACGCCTTTAGTCAAAATCGATTTAACACCAGAGTACAAACGAAATCTGCGGAAATTGTCAAAAAAATATCGACAGATACGCTCGGATGTTCAGCCAATTATTGAACAACTCCAAGGGGGTAACTTTATTGGCGATCGCATCCCCGGAATGGGTGAAGAATATGTCATCTTAAAGTTAAGGATTAAAAATAGCAACATCCAAAAAGGAAAAAGCGCAGGTTATAGACTGATCTATCAAGTTGAGTCACCGACGAGTGTACTTCTATTAACAATTTATTCTAAATCAGACCAAGAAGATATTAGTCCTAATGAAATTCGTAGTATCTTAGCTGAGTTCGATGGGAATGAATAAAAGAGCGATCGTTCATGGTCTTCCGGACTTAGTGTGCTAAACCGATTGCTTTATGGAAAGATTAAATTATCCAGAACTGGTGCAAACAATCATTAAGTCACACTTTGCCCAACTTCAAGATGACGCAACTGAAGTTCAGTTAATTCTTGATGTAGAACGCAATCATTACTTAATAATGCTCGTGGGTTGGCATAACCAACGACGAGAGTATGGTAGCCTAATTCACATTGATATCAAGGATAACAAAATTTGGATTCAGAGTGATGGAACAGAAGTAGGAGTCGCCAACGAATTAGTTGAGGCTGGAGTGCCACATAAGGATATCGTATTGGCGTTTAAATCTCCCTTCAAGCGACAATTTAC
>CAZNNK010000952.1:0-2916 GCA_964574085.1 uncultured Coleofasciculus sp. | reverse complement strand
CCACAAAGTTGTGATGGTGGCTGACTTCAAAATCATACACCCATCCCTCATAATCGATATCCTCGATGTCCTGAATCTGACAGTAGAAAACGTCGTGATCGAGTAGATTTTGTAAGTGTTCTGGTGGGAATAAAGCAGAAGGCTGTTTAAAGGCAGAGGACAGATGGCAGATGGCAGACGGTGGCAAGGTAGACGTCAATGAGAACTGTTTAGACGGACTTGATATCACTCGTTCTCGACTACCCCGTGAACAGGGTTGTGAGACTAAATTTGGGTTATCTACCCCCTTTATAATCCAGTCCGCGTAGGCGGACTTTGTTTGTGTAGCTGCGACTTCTAGTCGCCAGGTTTCTGGTTGACAGATTTCTGCCAATTTCCGCTGTTTTTCTGGATCATTAAATCCCATCTCTTGTAAGAATCGACGCGCTGAATTGCCACCAATTGTACCAATATATACGGAGTTTCTGTCTGATGTAGTAGATTGGTCAGGGCGCAAGGATGGTGCCCCTAAATTCATCTGTACCTCACCTGATTGGAAACTGCTAGAGTCAGTGCGAAGGTGAATTTTAGTATTGGTTGCTTGTTTCTGTTGTGGTGTAATCTGCAACCAAATGCCGAAGCGTCGTAGCAGTACAGAGAGTTGCTGAATCAGTAAAGGGGAAGCTGTACTGACTTCAATACTCCGCATCTGAGAAATAACAGACGCTGCCGCATCGAAATAGTTTTGGAGGAAGATCTTCACCGTATCTAGATCTGCCTGCATAATAAAATCTGGGATAGATTTATTATGCGATCGCATTCCCCAACGGTATCCTTTGGTTTGTAAGAATTCTCGGTAAGCTTGGCTATTGACTCGCAGATCTGGCACTCGATTCGGGTCGGTACAAATGCTAGAGTTATTGATTTTCAGGTTGTACCGCTGACCGATTTTTTGGACAATCTGGAGCAAGTCTTGTAAACAGTCTTTGTCTTTCTGTGAAATGTTGACCCTTGCTCGATCCAATTGCTCACATCCTGCGGCAATTTGCCAAGCCAGAAACGTCACCAAATCCGGATCTTCGGGTTGCCCCTGCCAAATCATTTTAGCCGGTACACCGACGTAATCCCCCACCTGAAAATTAGTCGTCCAACCGTGATGGGTTAATAGTTGATGACGATAGGTAATCGTAATTCGGCTCCCATCTTTCAGCTTAACGGTGCGTAGTTTTTCCTGCACTCGCTGGCGATAGAGACGCTGAATGGGAGCGGTGGTCATTTTATGGGTTTGTGAGTCAATGGCATTAATTAGTAACGACTCGGTTGGCTGACTCCAAAATCCCTCCCCATCAAATTCTGCTTCTGTGGCATACTGTTTCCAAATATCTTCAGCTTGGATCACGGTTCCATTAACGGCAATTAATGTACTAGGCGCGACACATTTTCCTAATCCCATATCGTCCGCTAAACAAGCCCCTAACCCCCAGCGTTCTAAAAAGGCTAACCAACTGGCGCCTCGGAGTTGATAGGGGCGTAATGTACCGTTAAAGTCTTGGGGAACTTCAATCGGTTCAATGGTACGATTGCCGGTGAGATTGGTAATTAACTCTTGCAGCGCCCCGGATGCTTCAAAGTGAACAACAGGCAGTTTGCCTAATGTTTTGGTGTCGCCTGTTGCCAGTCGCACGGCGTCTTCGACTGACAGACTCATATCTTCCTTGGAAGCTTTGAGGATAGTTTGCGCCGCCCGCGCATCTGCCGGTTGAAGGGCAATCCATTCCCCATTCACTTCAACTAAGGGGGATTTGAGGGACATCAAGCGTTGGAATTCAGATTTGGACAGTTTGGTATCACCAATGGCTAAATCCCATTTAAATTTCAGCAGGCTTTGTAATCCTAACCGTTCGTCTTTTTTGGATTTGGGCGCTTCTGCGGTAATACTAATACCGAGGCGTTTTTCCCCTGATCCGGGGGCTAATCCTGGGGGTAAGATAATCCCCAAGCCACTGTCTTGGAGTCGCCATGCACTGGCTTTGATAAATTCATACACTTGGACAGGGTTAAGTTCACAGAATCGAGGACAGCGTTCGTGTAAGCTGGCTTCCAAGGGAGGATAGAGACGAGAGGCTAATCCTAATCCCTTGAGTAGGGTTTCTTGAGGCTGTTCAATGGTTCGCCCGTGATAGTCTAATTGTTCGACAGGATGCCGCCATAAGGTTTTGGCATCGACTAATAAGTCTGCCTCGTCCATGGCTTGCAAGTAAAAGTCAAGCCGCCAGTTGGCTTCATCGGGTTCTGGTGGTTGCAAGACTAAGCAGGTGCGGAAGAAATTTTGGGTTAAGCCTTGGGTGGTGGGGGTAACCAGATGCTGTTGAATTGAGGTTGTCCAATTAGACAGGGCGGTATCTAAACGGGCGATCGCCATCGGTTCAACGTTCAGGCTATCCTTGGCGCTACACAGGGCTTGCAGCCATTCGGGGATGGGTGAGGTAGCGGTTGGGGGTGATAGGGATTCAACCCAATTTTGCACCTGAGTATCAATGGCGTGTCTTAAAAAGTTGAGGATGAGGGATTGGGGATGTTGTGATTGTAGAGACGTTGCATGAGGCGTCTCTACATTGCTGTCATACGCCTGACACGCTAAGGGCATCGATTGGGTAAACTCGGCTAATCGGGTTTGATCGGTGGCGCTGTCGATCAGGGGTTGCCAGTAGGCGATCGCTTTACCGTTGGGTTGGCGATAGAGTCCGGGTAAAAATTTACACCGAGTCAGTAAGTCTAAACTCCAGCGATAGACATGGGTCCAAAATCGTAAATCTGATCCGACGTAATTATCGGCAACATTGAATCCCCCTAAGGGTAGAGATTGCAGGAAGGGGAGGGCGGCTGAGGGGGGGAGACAGTATCCGGCTACGTTCCACTGGTGAAGTTTTAGGGATG
>CAZNNK010000951.1:0-2917 GCA_964574085.1 uncultured Coleofasciculus sp. | reverse complement strand
ATTTCTGCAAGGAAATGAAGTCTGTCTATATTTGACTATACTTTTACCAACTATTAGTATCCAAGCTATTCCTCAGGATGATAAATCCGATCCGGTGTATGATCGGGTTTAATTTCGATGACTAAATCCACCCAATCGGGATTGTGAATTAATGGCGTAATAAATAATTCTGGATGCAGCGCTTTCCAGAAATACTTGACAAATTCATGAATTTGTGAATCACTCATCCCGGATTTACCCGTCGCGATCATTTCCGCCTCCGCCTGACGCCGCCACTGCAAACTTAGGCGATAATCAATGGGGTAAAGTACCATTAAACGGTCTAAGCGTTCCCATAAGGGTAAATACTGTTTAAGTTGTTCATTCATATCCCGTGCAAAAGCGCGATCGCTCTCTGTTTCAATAGGTGCTGGAGTCATTCCCGCAAACACAGTCGCCGCCACGGGACGCACGCCGACAAACCACCCTTCAAATAATATAATATCTGCCCTTTGTACAGGTTCAAAATCCGTGCGATCGCCTGCACCTTGCCAAGCGGATTTATCAAAGCGGGGGATGAGAATAGAGTCTGAGGAATTTGGCGATCGCAACTTGTCTAATACCTGCACCCCCAACTCCACATCATGGGTTCCCGGTGGACCCCGCCAAATCAGACGCGGATCGTGTTCTCGCAGGCGCTGTCGTTCTTGATAGGTTTTATAAAGGTCATCAATGGAAAGGCTAAGAGTACGATATCCTAACTGGGCTAAAATTAATTTCAATACAACCGCCAATGTAGTTTTTCCCGTTCCCTGTCCGCCTAATATTCCCTGAATTAGGGGACGTTCTAACTGTTGTCGATAGTCTGCCAATTGTATCGCAAACGGAAGCCATAATCGCCACAGAGATAGGATAATATTCGTTTGAATCGACTCTGAATGTTCTCCATTCCCCTGAATTTGCTGGGCAAAGGAAGGCAAAGCCAGAACATCAGTATAAACGGCTTCAAAAAGACGCGATCGCGCCCGTAATTTTTCCGTTACGTTATCTGGCGTAATCCCAAACGCTTTCGCCTGTTCCGGTGGTGTTAATTCCGCTGTGACTAATTTTTGCCAAGCCGATGAATTGGATAGTTTTCCGGCGATCCATTGGTTAAGAATATCACCGAGGGAGGGAGATGGGTAGAGAGGATGAGTCATAAGTCATAGGGTAGGGACAGTTTTAGGAACAATTACAATTGTAGGGGCGGGTTTAGGAACTCAATTACCTTTTCACCGATAACGTATCAACAAAACCCGCCCTCCCTCACCGATAGCGTATCAACAGAACCCGCCCTCCCTCACCGATAGCGTATCAACAAAATCCCCTCCCCCACCGATAACGTATCAACAAAACCCCCCTCCCTTATCCCTCATCATCGTATTATATTGACACGCTATCCCGCTATCTGGCTTAAGCGTTTCAAAATACTCAAAACATTATATAATTCATTGCCACGATTACGAATATCAAAAATATCAGACGTGGCGTACTGCGGGGGTTCACCTTTAACCAGCTTAATAAACATAAAGCTACCACCGGAGGTAATCATCCCGAAAACAGGTTTTTCTGGGTGAGGAGTTGCTAGCATATAGGCAATAATTTGGTCGAGTCCGGCTTCTACGGAATAAGCAACCTGTTTCGATTCAATCACACTCACCCAAAATTGCTCATTCAGCAGCAAAACGTCTATTCGCCCTTTAATAACTGTTCCACCCTCTTCTGTCGTAATTTGTACAGATTTTTCTAGTTTAATGTGAAAAGGAGGTAAATAAAACTGCCCCACGAAAAGTAAAGGCGACAAAACAGCGATGTTAACCGTATTTTCTAATAAGGGCGGATAATTCCGCCAATTAATATAGCCAGCTTTTATTTGATCCAATAGCTGTTTTTCCTGGTTGGTGAGTTCAGGACGGCTATCTTGCCACTCTCGGAAAAATTGGTCATCTTCAACGAGTTGAAGTCCATAGAGGGTGATCAGTTCCCGCAAGGTTATGTTTTCTGCTTGAATTGTTTGAACCATGAGTATGAATGATGAATGATAGGGGATTTGGAGCAGGTTTAATGACATTTATGTGAGGTAAAAAACGATAATAGTCCAACCCGCACCTACGCAGAATTAAAAATTATATCTGACCTTATAACCTGACGAATGACGAATGACGAATGACCCTATGATCCCAGTTTAAACGCTTCCAAAAACATGCTATAAACCAAACCAATTTTCAGAGCATTCACTGTTTCCAGAAACCATGACAAACGAGATGCTCTGCTTAGAGAAGGCAAACGTTGGCGATTTCTGCCATAAACAATCCGGCTCACCGTTTCCGTGAAAATAATTAAAATCCCAGCCGCAATGACATCCCAGTCAGCCGTCTGTCCGGCTGTCGTTGAGATAGCACTACCGAGGAAAATGCCTGACAGTAAACCCAGCAAAATCATGGACAAGCGTCGCCAGGGATTGGCAAACCACTGGGCTAACCTTGCCAAGATCACATCGACGAGAGTATTAAGACGAGTATTTTGCATCGATCAACCAGAAAGCAACCACAGAGAGACCTTAACCACTTAGCCTTTTGTGCAAAATAACACGGTTTCGGTCAAGCTTGTTTCAATGAGAGTAGGGGCTGGCAATTCGTTTTGTTAGCATCCCTCCATAGACGCAGTGGTGCAGAGTCAATCCCCTCAAAACGAATGAAACGACTAAAACATAAGCTTTATCCAGTATTTATCATCGTACTCCTTTTAGGTATGGCTGGACTGGGACTGGGATTATTTGAGGTCAAGGTTTGGATAGAACCCCAATCCTCAGATACAGCATCATTACCCTCGGTGAGCAAATCACCAGAGGTTCCTGAGGTGGAAACGGCTCAACCCTTATCGCCAGCACTATCCCCAC
>CAZNNK010000950.1:0-2917 GCA_964574085.1 uncultured Coleofasciculus sp. | reverse complement strand
ATGCCGCAGGCTTTGCATCTTGCTCGCTACTCATACCGAATTTATCGCTACTCATACCAAATTTATCGCTACTCATGCCGAATTTATCGCTACTCATGCCAAATTTATCGCTACTCATGCCAAATTTATCGCTACTCATGCCGAATTCACCGCTACTCATGCCGAATTCACCGCTACTCATGCCAAATTTCAATGTATGACAGATTATTGGTAATTAACTGATGAGAAAAAATCCGCGATCGCACTTCAATATCCGTTACTATGTATGGAGGAAATACCTCCGAATTTTCAGGAGAAGACAATTATGCCAATTCAAAGCCAAAACACAATGGGAAAAGTTTTCACCCAATTGACAATTATTAACCGAGCTGACCAAATTCGGGCAGAAGATGGAACAATTTCACCTGAACAAATTCGGTCACTCACGCTGGAAAATGTATTGGTAGACACAGGAGCTACGACTTTGTGTTTGCCATCTGATGCAATTGCTTCACTGGGACTAAAAATCCTCAAAGAAGTTGATGTCGCGACAGCCATGGGTATTGGCAAAGCCCGAATTTTTCGAGATGCTACCCTATCTATCTTTGGTAGAGAAGGAACCTTTGAGTGTTTGGAATTACCTGGTGGTGCAGACGCGCTTTTGGGCGTGATACCGTTGGAAGCATTGGGGTTAGATATAGATGTGCAAAATCAAACCTTGAAGCCGTTACCCATCAGTCCAACAGATACCTATTTGACGATTTTGTAAGAATCTATAATTAATTGAAAAGCTTGAGGACATCTGTTGGGTTTCGACTTCGCTCAACCCAACCTACTTAAGGATTCTAAAACCTTGACCAATGACCAATGACAAATGACCAATGACAAACCTTTATACCCTTGAGCTACTGTATTAATCCAAATTGCCCAAACCCTGAAAACTCAACCCCTCAAAACTTCTGCCAAACCTGTGGCACAAAACTTATCCTCGCAAAACGATATCGTCCGCTGCGACTTCTGGGTGCTGGAGGATTAGGGCGAACCCTGTTAGCAGAAGATAAATCTCAACCCTCAAAACCTTACTGCGCCATCAAACAATTTTATCCCCAAGGACAAAACAATTCTCCAAAAGCTGCCCAATTATTTCACCAAGAAGCCGAACGCTTACAAGAATTAGGCAACCATCCCCAAATCCCGGAATTCTTAGCCTATTTTGAGCAAGATAATTGTCAGTACATTGTCCAAGAATTTATTGATGGAGAGAACCTAAATCAAGAGTTAGCCCAACTCGGTGCATTTTCCGAAAAGCAGATTCGCTCTCTGCTGAGTGACTTACTCCCCGTATTAAACTTTATTCATCAAGGCAATGTTATTCATCGAGATATTAAACCGGAGAATATTATCCGGCGGCGTCGCGACAATAAATTAGTTCTTGTCGATTTCGGGGCGGCAAAATATGCGACCTGGACAATATTAGCCAAAACCGGAACAACTATTGGTTCTGCTGGATATGCTGCACCGGAACAAACCTTTGGTAAAGCTGTCTTTGCTAGCGATATCTATAGTTTGGGCGTTACTTGCATTCACTTGTTAACCCAGATGCAGCCCTTTGATTTATATGAACCGCTAGAAAGTGGGTTTATCTGGCGACAGTATTTAGTCAATAATCCCGTCAGTCAAGACTTGGCTGAACTTCTGGACAAAATGATTGATCCGGTGATGAAACAGCGATATCAATCGGTTGAGCAAGTTCTCCAAGATTTCCAACATTTGGCAACAAGTCAGACAACGATTCAACCAACCCTTCCATCGCCACCCCTAAACGTTAATACTTCGCTGGTCAATACAATTCGGGGTCATTCGGGACGAATCTCCACGATAACCTTCAGCCCCGATAAAAAAAGTCTGGCGAGTGGTAGTGTTGATAAAACGATTAAACTGTGGCAAGTGAGTATGGCATGGGAAATTCGTACATTCGGGGGCTGGTTTTCTGGGAAGCATAGTAAAGAAATAACCTGTCTAGCATTTAGCCCCGATGGAAAATATCTAGTCAGTGGAAGTCGGGATGAAACCCTAAGATTATGGCAGGTACAAACGGGGAAACAACAGGTTAGTCTCAAAAGTCATAACGGTGGCGTTGATTCAGTCGCATTTAACCCGAAGAAACGTCTGTTGGCGAGTTGTGGTAGAGATAACAAAATTCGGATTTACCAGAGTCGCACGTTGAAAACGATACAGGTTTTATCCAGTCGTTCCAGTGGATTTAATTGTGTCGCCTTTAGTCCCGATGGACAAATCTTGGCGAGTGGGAGTGGCTATCGAACCATTAAACTGTGGTACGTTCCCCAGTGGCAAAGGCTGGGAACTCTAGCCGGACATATCAATTCCGTTGATGCGATCGCGTTTAGTCCTGATAGTATGATTCTAGCTAGTGGCAGTTCAGACGCGACGATTCGGTTATGGGATATTCGCACTCTGACTCAAACCGCCCTAATTCAAGGGAATTTTCCCCAAGTGCGTTCCCTCGCCTTTAGTCCCGATGGGCGTCTCCTCGCCAGTTGCGGTGGTGATAACAGGATTAGGATTTGGGATGTTGCGACTGGACAAGAATGTTGTACTCTCGAAGGACATACGGACATTGTTCAAGTTGTGGCATTTAGCCCCGATGGACAAACCTTGGCGAGTGGGAGTTGTGATAAAACGATTAAAATTTGGCGCGTCTGGTAAGTAACTTAGGTGGGGACAATTAAAATTAACGGCGGGGATTGTCATTCGTCATTCGTCATTTGTAAATTATCTCCCCCATCTCCCTCATCTCCCCCATCTCCCCCATCTCCCCCATCTCCCTCATCTCCCTCATCTCCCCCATCTCCCCCATCTCCCCCATCTCCCCCATCTCCCCCATCTCCCCCATCTCCCCTATCTCCCCCATCTCCCC
>CAZNNK010000949.1:0-2920 GCA_964574085.1 uncultured Coleofasciculus sp. | reverse complement strand
ATATGGGGAGGATGTAGAGACGTGCCATGGCACGTCTCTACATCCTCCCCATATCCCATCTTCGCCAAAATCCCCCATGGGATAGAGGTCACAGCTACTCCTGAGAAAGATGCGATCGCGGCTAGATTACCTTTGAATGATGGGTGGAAGCATTAACTTCTAAGAGTTGCTGATTATTGAGAGAGGACATTCATACATGTTTATTAAACACTATCGTAAAAGCTTACCTGCCAGTGCGATCGCCTTAGCGCTGATGGCTGTACTGCTTCCCTCCTGCGCCGACACTACCCAAGACGTTGTCACCGCTGGACAAGAGGAAGAAAACGTAACGGCTGAGGAAGTCGAGGAGAACACCGAACAACTGTTCGGTCAAAGCGTGAGCATCAGAGGCGAAGTGAGAGAGGTTCTGGATAATGTCACCTTTACCATCTCAGAGGATGAGTTGTTTGGTGATGAAATTATCGTGGTCAATACCTCAGGCGAACCCTTTATGTTGCCACAAGAGGGCGATGTTGAAGTCCAAGTCACCGGTGAAGTGCGTCAGTTTAATATGGTAGAGTTTGAGGAAGAATTCGACTTAGACTTTCAATTCGATACCGACTACGAACAACAGCCTGCTATTGTCGCTGAATCACTGGCACTTGCACCCAAACCCGGAGAAATTACCGAAGATCCTAGCCAATTCTACAATCAAACCGTGGCTGTAGAGGGTGAAGTGGAAGAAATCATGAGTAACAATACCTTTACCCTTGATGAAGATCAGATAGCAGGTGGCGGTGATTTGTTAGTCTTCACCTTAGCCGCACCCGAGAGAACCATGGTCGAAGGTGAAGATGTTGTCGTGACAGGTGAGATACGTCCCTTTATCGCGGCTGAATTTGAGCGGGATTATGATTTAACCTGGGATTTGGATATCAAACGCCAACTAGAAGCTGAATACGAGAATCAGCCTGTATTCATCGCTAAATCCATCTATCCCTCTGCTCAATAGTTGAATTAGAGCCTGAATTAATTAGATCCCCGACTTCTTGAAGAAGTCGGGGATCTGGTAGTCAGCAAAATGTTCAGGTTAATCCATCACCTCAAAGGACTGCACTTGTAGGACTGGACCAATCATTGCTGTGGTCATCACATCCTCTCGTACCTCTCCTTGCACCTTCACGTTCAGGTTAGATTGCTGTAACTCATCGGGGGCATCCTGAAGTTCATAGGTTTCTCCAGACTCAGCCACTAATGCCCAAGCCCCCATGCCAATATCCTTGTGTTCGATTTTGCCCGTAACATTAATGCTCATGCAAATCTCCCCTCTTCTTTAGAGGCAAAATAGGCAAGTCCGAAGCAGAGGAGAGCATTCGCCATTAAAAATAGACGCGCCCCAATCCCACTGCCTAACCACAGAACACTGGGAGACATTACCGCACTCACCGCCAAACAACTGGCAACACCCAAGGCTGAACCAATCGCCACCCATTTCCATTGCGGGTGTCCCAGGAACAATGCGACTAAGATAAAGGGAATCAGCACGCTGGCAAAAATGGGATTTAATACCCCACTACCTTGAACCGCAGTACCCAGTTCCGGAATCGAACTGCCCATGACTCGCAGGGGCCACTGAGGTAAGTCAAAGATATAGAAGCCTCGCAGGAAGAATAATCCTGAACTTCCAGCCACTAACCCCGTGGTCAAACTCCAGCCAAAGGACAAATAGTTCCGTAAGAACCACGCCAAGAGGTAGGAACCCAGAACCATGAGAACTTTCGGCAGCAGTGCAACTGCACCACCATCAATCCAGAAGCGGAGATTCAGATACCCGTTATCGCGCAACCAACGGAAGAAATCGCGGAAGGTAATTTGTCCCTTCGCCGCCAATTGCACTGCACCCCCAGCATCTAATTGTCCCGCGCCAAAGTGGTTGAGGGGATCATCTTCAACCCGGCGGCTGGATTGTTGGAGAACGGTGAAAATTTCATCGGGATCATTGATTCCACTCGCTTTCACCAAAGCCGCAACCCCAGCAACGTGGGGGGCTGCCATACTGGTGCCCTGAAAGCCAGAAAACATGGCAGTTTTGGTTTTGGGATTAATGGTTTCTTGGACAATCTTACCCGCTTCACTCCCACCAGGGGCAGAAATGTCAACCCCAGCACCGTAGTTAGAATAGGGGGCTTTCACGCCAGCGGAATCCACCGCAGAAACACCGAGAACATGGGGATACCGGGCGGGATAGGAGGCGGAATTTTGGTTAGCATTCCCGGCGGCTGCAATAATCGCGACACCTTTGTTATAGGCATAGTCGATCGCTTCTTGCATCAATTTACTTTCACCGCCACCACCCAAGCTCATATTGATCACATCCGCACCATTATCAGCGGCGAATTTAATCGCTTCAGCGATATCGGAAATCGTACCACCGCCACCTGCACTCAATACTTTTAAGGGCATGAGACTGGCTTGGTATGCGACACCAGCAACCCCGTAACTATTATTGGTGGATTGGGCAATGGTTCCAGCAACGTGCGTTCCGTGACCATTATCATCGAAGGCGTCAACTCTATCGTTTACGAAGTCGTACCCTTCAACCAGTTTGGTATCTTTGAGATCAGGAACCGGACTAACCCCAGTGTCAATCACCGCGACGGTTATCCCACTTCCCCGCGTCTCATCCCAGGCGGCTTCCACATTAATGCTGCGGAGATTCCATTGCTGGCTATAGTTGGGGTCGTTGGGAACAAAAAACGTGCTGTAGATGTAGTTGGGCTCAATATATTCGGTGTCCTTCGCCAATTCTGACTGTTTGAGCTGACGCAGGACTTGTTTATCTCCCTCCAAAATGTAAAGATTGTCAACGTCAGAGAATTCGCTATTGAGTCGCGGCGTCACACCGTATTTTTGCGCGATCGCGTCCACCTCGGCGCTAATC
>CAZNNK010000948.1:0-2922 GCA_964574085.1 uncultured Coleofasciculus sp. | reverse complement strand
AGGTACAGCCGAGCTAATCGCCAGTGATTGGATAGATTTCTTTTCACTCAGTAGACGGATATTGGTGTAGAGGGAACGGAAGGCTTCCATAAAGGGTGAAGTGCCATACTCTGTGGGGCGATTCTTAGAAAACCAAAGACGCTCTTGTTTGGGCTTAGAATTAGCAACTTGGGCAATAATAGCCAGTTGACTGGGTTGCTTAGAGAGTTTTTTAAATTGTTTGGTCAAAGGAATCACGCCCAAGATAGGGAGTTTTGTGGCACCTTTGAGATCTTCCGTGGTGTGGAAGACTGTATGGAAAATCTCAACTAGAAAACCGACGCCGATACTCAAGAAAACACTTAGAATTACAGCGATAGCCAGGGGGCGCTTCAGGGAGTGGGGTTCAACCGGTACTGGCACACCATCAGCATTATCCCAGATTTCTGGAGGGTTAATTAATTCCCAGGGAATTTCTTGCTGAGCGGCATCGAGTTTTAAGGTTTCTCGTTTAGACAGAAATTCCTTCAGGTTATCCGTCGCCACACTAAGTTTCCTGTCTAAATCACCAACCTGTCGGGTTACAGTGGGTAACTGCTCAAGCTGTTGATTGATCTGATTTTCAGTTTGGAGAATGGTTTGATAGCGATCTTCTAACCCCTGAATTTTCCCCGCTAAATTTTCCAAGACCTCTTGGGATTCTTGATTGAGTAATAGACGCAAACTTTCCTGCCGTTCACGTAATATTTCCATGGGAGGGCTATCTGCCCGAAATTGTGCCGATTCTAAGGCAATCTGAGTTTCGACTTTCTGCAATTCAGAGAGTAAAGTGCCATAGGCTTGAGCCTCTGTCGATAAAACAGCGGTGGGATCGGCTTCATTAAATTGTTGTTGTAAGGCATTGTAGAGCGAACGGGTTTCAGCCAGTTGAGCAGCGGTCTCTAATCGATTTCTGCGAATGAACAGCACATGTTCTGTTAGCAGTTCGTCAGCTTGCTCTGGATCAACCAAATTATACTCTTGTCGTAGCTCTTGTAGTTGCCCTTGAAGTCGGTCAACTTGCTGCTGTAGACGGGGAAGTTGAGATTCAATAAATGTAATCCCTTGGGTCAGCGTTTTTTGGCGTTCTTGTAGACTATAATCAAGATATCTATCAGCGATTGTATCTAAAACAAAGTTAATTGTTTTTATATCTTCATCTTGATAAATAACTTCTAGAATCTTAGTGCCAACGTCTTCGGCATTTTTTTCATAAGTGATACGAACAATTGATAGGTTTCCCATCAGGGAGTTATAGTCGATATCTGGATATCGATTCTGGAGCTTCTCGAGTACTGGCTTCATCAGTTGCGGACTTTGCAAAACCCGGATCTGAGACTCGTAATCCAATAAACTTGTTCGTTCCAGATTGGGTGTTTGTATATTTACACCTTGACGTTGAGCCTGTAAGAATTGATTTCTTAACAGATTTTCTGCAGTAACTGGCTCGACTAAGAGTTTGAACGATCCTCGATACTCTGGGATATACTGCTTCTTACTCCAGAGCAGCCAGAGTCCGGAAGCTACAATGAATGTCAAGGCGACTCCTGTCATTAACCAGGCTCTCCGACGAAAAACAGCCAAAACCCATGCTAAATCTACGGTTTGTCCATCACTCTGATTGACTTCGCCTGAGTGAACCTGGGGCAAGGACTTGAGTGGTTTGCCGTTTGGCTGGGCGGGAAATGGCTGTAAATTGCGTTCGGTATCCATCAGAAGCACCTCTAGAGTCTGGGGTTGACTGAACAGAATCAGTGATTAACTTGGCTGAGTCCAGTTCACGGTAGGTATATCTCTATTCTATGGATTTCCCTAGTCCGCGTCGGCGAACTTTGTTTGTATAGTTGCGATTTTAATCCCCTGAACATAAGTGGCTCCGCCAGTTTTTCTATGACATTACACTCTGAATTGCTCTAAATTAACGTTGGCTAAGTCCCTTTGGTGAACAAAACGAGATGAGATACCTGGTGGCGCAAAGTATTTTTCCATGAGTTCCTCAGGATCTTTTTTACCGCCTCCTTCTTTCTCAATTAGTTTAGCAACATAAGTACATAGACTGCCGGATAGCATTGAGCTGTTTAAGTGTTTGCTCACGGATTGTTTGGGGGTTGGGAGGTGATGCCTTCCACCGCTGTACGGCTTGGGCAACGGCATCTGCTTCGGGGGGAACAATGATGGAATTCTCGCTATTGAAGAATTCATCACGTCCTCCCTTACTTGGTGTACTCACCACAGGAATGCCACAAAGCAAATATTCCACAGAGGCATACATGGCTCCTTCTAGGGCGGAAAGGCAAAGACCCGCGTAAGCCTGATTCAGCTTTTTGGCAAGTTCAGGGCGAGGGATGAATTCTTTATTATACTCAGCATGTGCTAATTCGGGGCAGAACGTCGGCAAGTCACCGCCGTAGGAGACAATCATTAAGTTTTGTATGTCTTTGGCTAATCCATGTCGCTTGAAGGGAAGAAGCTGTGCGGTGTAGATGGCGTCGTAATGCTTTGGCTGATTCAGGGGTTGGTAGATATGCTCGTTGACATAGACACTGGAACTAACGTGCGCTCCTTGTATCAGCCAGCGTTTGCGCCAGACTTCTTCATCAGAGGCATTGACCATCAGGTGATACGATCTGCCTGATAGCTGGTGCTGGATTTGATGCTGCTTAAATTTAATCATTGGTTTCCATCGCGCTGACCACCCCCCTGGGCTTTCCAAGACGTGTTTGGGTTGAAATCCTTTGGGTAGAGTCGGGAAGGCTCCGATGTAGGAAACGATTAGTGGTTCAGTGCTGAGAATGTAAAACCCCTGAAATATCACCGTGACGCCCCTCTGTCTTGATTATCTTAGATGTATGGTAATATTACGGTAGTTGGCTGGGTTTGACAAGTTTAGGAGAGCTTCAGGCG
>CAZNNK010000947.1:0-2937 GCA_964574085.1 uncultured Coleofasciculus sp. | reverse complement strand
ATCCTGTAAAATTGTCCCCTCCTCCCGCTCAAAATCCAACCCAGGCTGAACCCCCTGGGGGGCAGTCGCCATAAACAGCACCCGCAAGGGACGCGCTTCTGTATCCCCCACCTCCCCTGGATGATCCACCCAGCGCACCGGGACAACCACGGGATTCACCCGCTGCACTAAAAACCTCTGCCCATCATGCAAGACTTCCCAGGGTAAATGCGCCAATTTCTGCCCCGTCTGAATCGCCAACACCAACCCCGAACCGCGACACCCCTGAATCCCCCGACTCAACCAGCGCCCCTCTCCATCCAGCCACAGGAACAGCCGTTGACCCATGCCCACCAAGTCCGGCAGTGGCATATAATAGTCTCGCCGCGCCTGCTGAATCAAATCCTGGATGGTGCCCAAATCCAAATCCTGAGATTCATACCTTCCCGGTTGACCCCAGGAATAACGCAGTTGGGCATAATCGCCGTCAATGTCGGTAATCTTGAGATAAAGGGTTTGCACGATTACGGTTCCAAGGCTTTTAGGACTTGACAAATTTCCTCAATTGTGCAATCTTCCAGGACAATTCGCCCGGTAGGACTTTGAATCACCACATCAAAGGTTTGTCCTGACTGGGATTGCTTCCATTCCTGATACCACTTGCGAATTTGTTCGGCTAGCGCCACGGTTCCGCCAGCAATACCGACAATCGTGGCAATTACGGCTAAGGTTCCCTCTTTTTGAGTTTGTGCCTCATAGGATACCGACAATCCCGGAATCCCCATCAACTCAGACACAGCGGGTTCTGCAGCCTCCCCCGCGATCGCAACTGTTCGTAGTAAGGGCTTTAGCCTTATTTTGTTTAACAGCTATCAACCCAACCTACAACCCATTTCATCCTGGTAGGGGTGCAAGAACCTGCGCCCAATATAATGCCAGGAATTGAGAGGATAGTCATTTTTAAACGCAGAGGTTCGCAGAGGGAAAGCGCAGAGGTTCGCAGAGGGATTGAACGTATTAGAGAGAAGGTTTTATAAAGTAGAGGGGAGAAAACAGGAGAAAACAATAGTATGAATTATCGATTTTCTATTCCCTATTCCCTGTTCCCTGTTCCCTGTTCCCTAAAAAATAACTAATTACAAGGCAATTGAATCTGTAACCAAGCCCCCCCAGTTTCCGGGTGATTTTTAGCATTCACAGTACCACCATGAGCCTGAACAATTTGCTGAACAATTGCTAAACCTAAACCACTCCCACTACTGCGCCCCAATGTAGTTACATTATCAGACGTCGGTTGCCGATATCGCGAGACATCTCCTCGATAAAGTCGCTCAAATACACGAGGTAAATCATTCCCTGAAAACCCCGCGCCTTCGTCAATAATATCAATTTGCATCAGCGCTTTCTCTGTGGAATCAGCGGGTGTTGGAGTAGTTACTTCCACTCGAATCAATCCTTGCGGTGGACTATGCTTAATACTGTTATCTAATAAATTCAAAAACACTTGGATCAGTCGAGACTCATCGGCTTTAATCGGTAAAGTATCGGGTCCACGATAGGCAAGATGTAAGTCTTTTTGCTCTGCCAAAGGTTCCAATCGTTGCCAAGCCGATTGAATTAAAGCGTTTAGGTCGAGGGATTTATAGGTGAGACTTTTGTTGGGATCTTGTTCAAGATGGCTGAGTTCCAGCCAATTTTGAATTAGGTCAATCAACCGATTAATTTCTTGCAGGAGTTGCTCAACCCAACGGCTTTCTGGTGGGTTAACCCGTCCTTGCAAGGCTTCTGCGACTAAGCGAATCGACGTGAGTGGGGTTCTCAATTCGTGGGCTAAATCAGACACCCACTGATTGCGAGATTCCGAGAGTTCAATTAAAGGTTGTCGATTCTCCAGAAACACGCCAACTTGCCCATTAGCCAGGGGCCAACCATACGCCCGCACCGTGAGCGATCGCACTTCGCTCATGGCTGCACCATCCATACAGGCGGGATGAAATACCCATTGCTGGCTCGTCGATTGTTGCTGTTTTCGCGTTTTCTCGATTAACTGATCCAGTTCGTAGGATCGTACCACCTCTAGAAGTAAGCGAATCTGTCCAGGTTCCCAGCGGTCAATTTGCAATAACTGACGCGCCTGCTGATTACACCAAATTAAGTGATTGTCTTCGTCTACTTGTAAATACCCGACTGGCGCAACTTGAAATAGGGATTGAATGGCGTTGAGTTGGTCTTCTAAGACAAGGCGCTGCTGATTCGCTTGGGCAATCGCTCCCCGTAGACGAGACTCTAAAGGAAACGAGTTACTAGTCGAATTGGCTGGTAACAACTCCAAGGTTTGCTTGAGCTGCTGTTTAGTGCGGTGTTGTAACCATAAGCCAACCCCAATTCCTAGAGCTAGACCCAAGAGAAATGTCAACAGGGTCATGGGTGTGATCAATGAGACTATTATCGAGCGATGGTCTAGATATTGTAACCTTTCGACAGGGCGATGTAGGTACTGATTTGGGTAAGATGCGATCGCCGGTGTCGCATCTAAAATTAATTAGCCAAACCGATAGCCGAAGCCACGAACGGTAATCAAGTATTCTGGTTGACTGGGGTCTTTTTCTAATTTTTCCCGCAGCCAGCGAATGTGAACATCGACGGTTTTGGTATCGCCGAGAAAATCGGGTCCCCAAACCTGATCAATTAACTGTTCGCGAGACCAGACTCGGCGGGGATACCCCATAAACAATTCCAACAGTCGGAATTCCTTGGGTGAGAGGTTAACCTCCTCGCCGCGCACCGTGACGCGGCATTCTTCTGGGTAGAGGGTAATGTCCCGTAACTGTAACGTCGGCGTTGGCGGTATGGAATTATAGCGGTGACGACGCAGGAGGGCGCGACAACGGGCGATTAATTCCCGCATACTAAAGGGTTTGGTCAGGTAGTCATCGGCACCGACTTCCAACCCCAAAA
>CAZNNK010000946.1:0-2937 GCA_964574085.1 uncultured Coleofasciculus sp. | reverse complement strand
ACCGTTCTACCTTGTGGAAGTTCAGTTTCAGCCCGACGCCTCCTTATACTACCGCCTATTTGCTGAACTCTTCCTTTTCTTAAAACAATACCAACCCCCTCACCCGTGGCAAATTGTTATCATTTATCCCAACCGCTCTACTGAACGAGAGCAACCCTTACATTTTGGCAACCTCTTAGCCCTAAACCAGGTGAGACGAATTTACCTGGATGAATTAGGAGAAGCCGCCGAAAGCTCATTAGGGGTAGGAGTTGTTAAGCTTGTAATTGAGCCGGAAGAGACAGCCGGACAACTAGCGCGACAGTTAATTGAACAAGCCCAGCAACAGCTAAGGGATGAAGTTGTTCAGCGTGACCTGATTAATCTCATTGAAACGATTATTGTCTACAAGTTACCACAAAAAAGCCGCGAGGAGATTGCCGCCATGTTGGGATTAAGCGAACTGAAAAATACCCGATTTTACCAAGAAGTCTTTGAGGAAGGTAAACAGGAAGGTAAGCAAGAGGCAAAATTAGAGACAGTGCTAGCATTGCTCCAGTTAGGATTAACCTCAGCTCAGATTGCTGAAGCGCTCAAATTACCCTTAGAATTAGTCCAGCAAACCGCACAACAAACAACCCGTCAAGCCATGTCATTCTCTGAACAAAATGTTGCCGCTTTCATTGAACTACTAACCCATCAGCGTTCGCTCTTTACCCCAGAAGACTTAGCGGAATTGGAACAGGTAGTCGATCCCTTGCCAAATGATATTACAGAAATATCGAAGGCATTGTCATCATGGTACAAAAAACACCCTCAAATTCGTGAAGCCCAATTACAACTTCTCCCTAACCCTAATGATTCAGGAGACAAAGCACCAGGTAGCAAAGAAGGCAACGTCAAAACTCCCAACTACGAACTCAATAAACAAACCCTAAAAAATGCCATTCAGCAAAGCTCTTCTTCCCAGGATTCCCAGTCATCAAACTCTGGCTCATGAAGGTTGCGAACCCAAAACTGACACTCTACGCCTTTCATTTGCGTAACAACTTAGCTCAAGGTGAAGAAGAACCTATTGAGGATGCGAATCACCTATGGGAGCAATGTCAACAATTGGGGAAAAAACTTAATGTTCCCAGACTTGAATCTCTGCTTGAGCGTCTCCAAGAGAGTAATGGCAAAATCGGCATAACTCCAAGCTGGGATAATCCAGAAAGCGACTATCTAGAATTACTCCAACCAGAGCATCTACTAAGTTTTTCCACCATTCCTAACGGTAGTTCACTCCAACTCAGAGGCGAAGTTTATCCCCTGCAAATCCACGATACCTATGCCGTTGACATCACCTTACGCTATCCTTATTCTCACGTTGAAATTGACGAATTGGCAGGATTAAATCCTCAAGGTTGTCTGCGAATCGCTCAAAGTAAGTCTTTACTGGGACAAACTCTAGTCCTTTTTGCCCAGCCAGAGGGTAAACTCAACGATATTCAAGCATTTACTAATAACTGTCTGACTGTCATTTTGCCAGAGTCAGACAGAAAAAATTACCGGCTTTCTGCTCAAGGCAGATTTTTAGGCAGTCCAATTGTTGAATATCGCAATAACCAAGAGAATCCGGCTCAATCTCATATTCTCATCTGGCTCAATTGCCACCCTCAAACGGAACCATTAGAAGCAGAGGGAGATTACTATCAACTTCTGATCAATCTACTGTGCTGTCGCCATAAAATACTTTATGCCGACTCTCAATCTCGATGGTGCAATCAGCAGGCAAGAAAGCTCTACAGACAATTAGAGGGTAAAGCCAAAGGATTGAAAAACTTGCCCTCGGAGCCTACTCAAAGGCTGAAGCAACTCAAAGAATGGCTCACCGAACTTTCTCAAACTGCCTTTGACTACGCTAACCACCTGCGAGATTTAGAAATTCATCGTACCACTATTGAAACGAATAATAAAAACTATCAATTTTGGCTGAATCAGCTCAAGGTTATTAGCCTTAAAAAAGAGGATAACCTGGAACTATTGGAACAATTTATTAGCCACGATTCAGGAAAATTTATTGAACAAATCAACACAGATTTATCTTATCTTCTCCCCAGTCAGCAACGATTCCAGCAGATGATAGAGACAATCAGGGGAATTGTTGAAACAGAACAAGCCGAGAGCGATCGCGCTACAGAATCGGCGTCTCAAAAACGACAACAACGATTAGAATTGTTAATTGCCGTTGTCAGCACAGGTTTAGCTGTCAGTGGTATCTCCTCTCAAGTCACTTCTGAACCTGTAAAAACAATGATCACTAAACATCAACCCTCGGATAGCCCTGAAGCTGCTATTCCCATTACTCTTTCCTACTACAATTTCCTTGACGTACTGTTTCACATAATCGTAGGAGTTCTCATAGCGCTTCCTGTCGGTTTGATAATTTGGTGGATGCAAAAACGGTCAAATCGCACTCGTTAACTTCGTCCGCTGACCCTAAATAAGATTGCTATAGACAGCTTGCGGAATATTCGTGTTGGAACTCAATTACGGTCAGTCCAGTCCAAGCGCGGACTTTGCCACTGCTGATTTTTTCTTGTTTGTACAGCATGATAGCAATCTCTAGCTTCATTTCATCCTCAGTCATTTTGGAGGCTTGGAGAATGTCATTCGGTATGACCAGACTCATCGGTTTCGGTTGGAGGAAATTGGATTATTCTGATTCTAGGGTATTAACTACGGGATTTTTCGAGTTCAACCCTTTCTTGAGGAGTGCGATCGCCTAAAATCTATCCTGAGCCAACACCTGATACCAAAGCCGGGTTAGCCACCCCCTTTATAATCTAGTCCTTACCTTGCGGACGCAAGTTTGTGTAGCAGCGATTTCAATCGCCTCAAAAAGGGGTTCCCGATTCCCTAATTAGACGGCTTCGGCGTTAACAGTAAATACAAACAAGGCACCACCAGCAACGC
>CAZNNK010000945.1:0-2938 GCA_964574085.1 uncultured Coleofasciculus sp. | reverse complement strand
AGATGGGGAAGATGGGGAAGATGGGGAAGATGGGGAAGATGGGGAAGATGGGGGATGAGAGGTTAAAAGCGGTAAGTTAGAGGTAGCGCTCTATCCATCCATAAGTACCTGGACATACATTCTGGACGCTGTACGCAGAAATGTTAAGAAGCCTCAAATCCTTACTGTTGCCTGTTCCCTAATCTCAACTGATTATGCCTGTGAATCGGATTGTACTTTTATGCGTGATTGGAGGCGGACTGGCTATATTTGTTTTGTCAAATTTGTCAGCCCCCGTCTTGCCGATCGCATTTTTAGGAATGCAAACAGTTGCATTACCTCTGACGGCATGGATTGGACTGGCGATCGCACTCGGCATACTTACCAGTTTAGTCTTACAATTACTCAATTTTCGACCCAGGAGAGTTCAGCGGTTTAATCGCGTCGCTCAAGCATCGTCTCACAGTCGTTGGCAATCTGAAGCCGAGTTTGAGGAGGAGGAACCTGAACCGGAAGAACCTGAACCGGAAGAACCTGAACCGGAAATGCCACCTCCCCCACCACCAGAACCGCCACCCTCTGCTTCCGGTTCGGATTGGGATCAACCTGTTGCTCGAGAATGGAACTTTGAAGGAGAATCAGCCACCTCCATAGAGGACGAGTTTGACTGGGAGGAGTTTGAAAGTGAACCAGAGGAAGAGGTATTCGAGGAAGAGGAAACAGAGCGCGATTATACACAACCCAGTGGAGGCGATCGCAGTCGTGAGGAAGCCACTCAAGAATCCAGCCGTCGTTCTCAACCTGACTCGGTTTATTCCTACAGTTACCGGGAATCCAACAAGTCTAAGTCAGGGATAGGCAGAGTTGATGGAGTGTATGATGCCAACTACCGAGTGATTACCCCACCCTATCGTCAACCCCCACCCCCAGCGGAACCTGAGGATGAGGATGAAGACTGGGGATTTGAATTTGATGATGAAGACAGAGTTCAGTAGCTGAAACTTGATTAATTACTTATCCTTACCCAGCTTAGAAATGGTAAACTTCGTCACAAATTTGGTCAACCAATCCATAAAAAATTAATCACCTGGTAAACTTATAGGTAAACTCTTGGTATGCTGAAAAGTATCATTGGTCTCAACAGTAGCAAGTTTCCAACACTATAAAATCAGGGAGAGCGCTCATGAGACGCCACACACTTGTTTTTTTAGGAATCACCACCACTGCGGTCTTTGGCTTAGTCCCCCTTGCCCAAGCTCAGTCCGACTCACCATTTAGCTCGAATGAAAATTCGGTTACGTTATCCGGTGAATCCCTACGGACTGTACAACGTCGCAGTTTAGCCAACGATTACCGTTCCTTCTTCAATACCAATTCGTCCATTGTCCCAGATGAAGCAGGAGTGAATTCTGCGGATTCAAGCTTTGCTATCAGCGATCGCCTACAACTTGTCGTTGGAGATACCCTCAACTCTGGCGATCCCCTTGACCTGTTTCCGGCGGTGGGAGAAGAAGGGGATGTTCAGCGACTCAAATTACAAGTACCGCTCAGGGAATAATTAGTCATAACTATTCTCCAATGACATCCGCAAAGTCGCGCAAAATTATTTGATAACTCTTGCTGATGTCATAGTCATTAAAAATAGAAGACAATTAAGAAACACCTCCAACACAAACAAGCAAATCTGGGCTAGTATGGTGAGAAATGTTCATCTGTTCTCAAGTCTACTAGCCTATTCTCTTGGGCAAAAAAGAGCAGGAAAATTAACGTACTCGCGGAAGTCCTCACCCTCAACTCTCGTAGGGTGAGGATGGACAGCGGAAAATTGAGGAACGAAATTTTCCAACTATCCTGACCTAATTACTGGAAATAGCATATAATAGTAATAAAAGGTAAAAACAATGCGACATCAAGCCGTCAAGGTAAGGCTGTATCCCACAACTGAACAACAGGAAATATTAGCTCAACACTTTGGCTGTAGTCGTTGGTGGTGGAATCATGCACTCAATCTGTGTATTGAAACCTACCAGTTAACAGGTAAGGGCTTGAGTCAATCAGCATTGAATGCATTTTTACCTAAGCTCAAGAAACAGGAAGAGACTGAATGGTTGTCTGAATGCTATTCTCAGGTCTTACAAGCTACTACGCTTAACCTGGTAACTGCATATCGAAACTTTTTTGAGGGTAGAGCCAGATACCCCAGGTTCAAGGCTAAAAGGAATAGGCAATCTATTCAGTATCCCCAATCGGTTAAGGTCGTTGATGATTGCCTCAAGTTTCCCGGTCGCGTTGGTACACTCAAAGCTAAAATACACCGACCAATTGAAGGAACTATCAAAACAGTAACTGTCAGTATGACCCCATCGGGTAAGTATTTTGCTTCTGTATTAATGGAGTTAGAAGGGAATAACCCACCGACTAACACCGATGGTAAAGTCGCTGGAATTGATTTAGGGTTAAAGGATTTTGCCATTGTCAATGATGGGTGCAAAACCTCTAAATACGCTAATCCCAAACATTTAGCCAAACATGAGCGTAACCTCAAGCGGAAGCAACGGAAATTAGACAGAAAGGAGAAAGGAAGCAAGTCACGAGATAAAGCCAGGAAACTGGTGGCTAGGGTTCACGAGAGAGTATCAAATGTCCGCCAAGACTACTTACATAAGCTATCCAGAAAGCTTGTTGACGAAAACCAAGTCAAAGCGCTTCGCGCAGGCTTCGCCAACGTAGTCGAAAACCTAAATACTAAGGGCATGGTTCGTAACCACAAACTAGCTGCATCTATTTCTGATGTGGGTTGGGGAATGTTTGTCAATTTTTTATCGTACAAGCTTGAATTTGAGGGCAAGGTATTGGTAGAAATTGACCGATGGTTCCCTAGCTCAAAACTCTGCTCAAGCTGCCATTATCAGGTAAACGAGATGCCCTTAGAGGTCAGGACTTGGACTTGTCCTAACTG
>CAZNNK010000944.1:0-2939 GCA_964574085.1 uncultured Coleofasciculus sp. | reverse complement strand
ATGATACGCCATGTGTAGCCGTTTATCACCTTCTACAAACTCACTGGCAAGGGCAATCGAATCTTCACAGAAGGTTACTTCGCCTAAGGCAACCGTACCCGGATACTGATCCATTAGTTCCCGAATAGGTTTGAGGGCATCTAACGTTTCCGGACGGCAGAAGTTGTACTTAAACAGTTGTCGAACTACGGGATTATCAGGGGCGACACCATCAGGTAAGGGTGCATCCTCCGGGCGAACGGGGTTATCTCGTAATTGGGCGTCGTGCATGAAAAAGTTAGGTGCATCGATGCGGAACCCATCAATTCCTAAATCCAACCAGAATTTTGCCCGTTCCAAAATCGCGTCAACGACTTCTGGATTATGCCAGTTCAGGTCAGGTTGGCTTTCTAAGAAATTGTATAGATAAAATTGTTTACGTTCGGGTCCCCATTGCCAAGCACTGTGACCCATAAATGCCGATAGCCAGTTGTTGGGGGGTGAACCATCGGGCTTGGGATCTGCCCAAATATACCAGTCTGCTTTAGGATTATCCCGATTTTGCCGACTTTCGAGGAACCAGGGATGCTTTTCAGAGGTATGACTCCACACTTGATCCAGCAGCACTTTCAATCCCATGGAGTGAGCCACTGCCAGTAATCGTTTAAAATCCTCTAGAGAGCCAAAAATTGGGTCGATATCCCGCATATCGGTAATGTCATAGCCAAAATCCTCCATTGGGGATTCATAAATCGGACATAGCCAGATGGCATCGACACCGAGAGAGGTAATGTAATCGAGTTGTTCTATAATGCCATTCAAATCACCGATACCATTGCCATCACTGTCTTTAAAACTCTGCGGGGAAATTTGATAAATAACCGCATTCTGCCACCAGTCGCCTTGGTGGGTTACATTACGAGCATCTTCCCACGTCCATGCCCGACGATTGAGTACAGGGGTTTGCCACCAATATTCTGTGTTTTTTGAGATATTTTTGGGTATGTCCTTCATGTCTAGAAGTTGCATTAGTTAATCCTTTGTCAGTGATATTTTTAGCGGAAATGACAAGGTAAATTTTCTGAAAATAATTGCATCCAACCTCAATCCTTGTCCTTATGCTTATGCTTATGCTTATGCTTATGCTTATGCTTAATTCTTATTCTTATTGAGATTGGAAAGTTATAAGCTGGTTTTGTTAAAGGGATGAGCCTGAGCAGCCCGTCCCGGTTACACTCACATACAGCATTTCAATCATGTCTCCTAATGTCTTCTAAGCGAGTATTGACCAACCATCTCTAAATACTTGTGCATGAATCGCACTCAGCTTAGAACGCTTCAGAACACTAAGGTGAGTGGTTCATGGACGACTAATTAAATTGTATGCCGGGGTAACTTAGACTTACCTCTCTCCAAGGGATTAACCCTAGCTCATCCCTATATCATTCAAGAGATGGACATCAATTGCGGCAATTTTATTTAAAGTTCAGTCAAAAAAAACTCCTAGCTTCAAAGCTGGAGGCTGTAAAATAGTTTAATTTATTTTTTTATACCTTACTTTATGATACTACTATCTCAACCAGGGCTGGGGAGCAATAGAACTCCTCCCCAAATATCGCAGCATCCTCTCCAAAGCAGAATTCTGAGTATCCTAGATTAAGTACCTGAACCATACATTCTGTACGTTGTACTAAGAAATTTTACAACCTCAAATCCTTATTGTTACCTGTTCCCTGTTCCCCCATCTCAACCATTAACTTTAAATTTTGTCCCCACTACTTAAAGAGAAAGATTCGAGAGAACAAAGCCCCAGCCGAACAAAAGTCCACTCCAAAAATGCAGCTTAACGGCGATAAATTTGCAATTACTGACTTTTTGGGGTTGATCATGATAGTCGCCAACATGCTGCACTAACTCAACAGCAAAGGGTAAACTCAGAACGATTAATCCTGTCCAAATCGGAAACATCCCCAACCCGATCAACAAACCCGTTAAGGCAAAAATGCTGCCGCTTAACCAAGGAAGGAGTTTAGCACCACCTTGAGTTCCCAAGCGAACAATCGGCGATCGCTTCCCTGCGGCTATATCGTCCTCAACTTGGTGGAAATGGGAGCAAAATAAAATAATTGAGGTACTAATGCCAATAATGATTGAAGCCGCTAACCCCGTTGACGAGAAGGTTTGGGCTTGGGAGTAGTAAGCCGCCGCCACTGCCATCGGACCGAAGGTAAAAAAGCAAATAACCTCACCTAACCCTTGGTAACCCAGTCGGAAGGGAGGACCTTGGTAACTATACCCTAAAGCGCAGCAAAGCAAGACGATGCCAATCACCGTCCAGTCCCGTTGCCACCACGCGATCGCGACGATTCCCAGGATACCTGCGGCTAAAAATAGATTGCTTAACCAAAAAATCAGCGATTTATTTCCGGTTAAATTCACCAGTGAATGATGTTTGTTGTGATCAATTCCTGTTTCTGAATCAAAGACATCATTACTAAGGTTAAGCCAAGCAATAATTAAAATAGCTGACAGTAAAAATGTGCTAAAGATTCCCCAATGCATATTTAGCGTTTCCCCGTAGGCTACAGCCGTACCAGTCCAAATGGGAATGATAGCCACGCTATACATCGGCGGTTTAAGCGCCGCTAACCATAACTTATTTGGGGAATGAGCAATGAACTTTGTGGTCATGAGAGCAAGTTAGACATCCAGTAGACTAGCGCTGATCCATTCTTGTTTCCCGTTTTGGGTCGAGCAATCAGATCAAAAAGGTACTCTATTTTACAACGGATTACTGATAACTTATGACTTTTTCTCTAGATGAGTGAAGGTGACGCTGGGTCTTCACCACCATGGGACAAGCCTGAGAAGGAACGATGGTAATCCCTCGTCGCCACGGTTGCACAGACGTGTTGGGGTCAATCGCCAACTGATAGCGGGATAGAACCGTTGCCAGAACC
>CAZNNK010000943.1:0-2941 GCA_964574085.1 uncultured Coleofasciculus sp. | reverse complement strand
CAGTCGGTTTAATTGCTGGGAGGTGGTAACAAAGGCGGTTTCATCTTGCAGCGTGGAGAATTGTTGAATCTGATTGCGAACTAATACCAATTCCCCGACTAAATTCATCAACTTATCCAAAAGATTGATATCGACTCGGATTGACTGTACTGTATTTGGGGTTGTCAACGCCGACATCAACTCCTCGCGATCGCAGGGAAGTTTTGACCCTTCAGGATTTGTCGGGGCGGGTTTAGGGATTTCCTTTTGGCGATTAATGGTAACGTTTGTACAAAACCCGCCCTCATCTCCCGTATCCCTAGATTGCAGTTGATTTAATGTCTGAATTAAGCCAGAATAGTCAACATAACCTTCTTGTCCGATCGCGTCTATCTGGGCGCAGATTTGCTGCATGGCGTCTAAGAGTTGCAGTAAGCTGCTGGTAATCTCTGCATTTAGCTGCAATTGTCCATCTCGCAGACAACTGAGTAAATTTTCACCACTGTGGGTTAGGGCTTCTAGGGTGGGAAACGCCATGAAGCCGCAGTTTCCTTTAATTGTATGTAAGGAACGATAAATTCCTTCGAGTAAATCTTGATTAGTGGGATTTTTCTCTAACGTGACTAGATCCGTCTCAATCTGGCTAATATTTTCGTAGCTTTCTACCAAAAAGGCTTTGATATCTTCATCCATGATAGTTAAGTAATCGCTTGCATGTAGTCTGGGACATTAATGGTTAAAGCTGACAGGAATTATTTCAAGAAAAATACGGCGGAAGTCAGTGGGATTCAATTTCACTGAGTTTCGCCACTAAACCGAGTCTATCGTGGCGCAGGGAACGCGGCTATCGGTGATACCACCCAACTTGAGAGGGCTGGATTAGAAAGATCCGTGATTTCACCGAATGACATTCTCGGACATTCGCTAGACAATAAAAGACAAAGATGAAACGGTTTTGATCAGTAGGGGCGGGTTTCACCCTTATCGTGTTTTTTTCATCCTGATGTTACTAAACCCGCCCTGATCAACGGTGCAGATTCGTTGAGAGTTGGGTTTCGTACCTCAACCCAACCTACTTGCTAACTTCATTCAACCAACTGTTTAACCGCAAAAAACTGTAACCAAAATCGAGGAAAATTATGGCACTAATTCTAATCGTTGATGACGCCGCCTTTACCCGACGGATGATCAGAAAAACTCTTGTTGCTGACGGACATGGAACCTTAGAAGCCACCAACGGACAAGAAGGACTGGATATGGCGATCGCACATCAACCCGACTGTATCTTAACTGATATGCTTATGCCTGTTATGGATGGCTTTCAACTCCTCGCCGCTTTGCGCGATCGCCAAATTAACACCCCCGTCATTGTGATCACCGCCGATATTCAGGAAAATGTGCGCCAGCGTTGTCGTGAGTTAGGCGGATCAGGCTTTATTAATAAACCCCCCAAAGAAGCCGAATTACGTCGCGTTATGGGTGAAATCTTAGCTTGTCCTCAGGAGACTGTATGAACTTAACTCCCGATCAAATTGATGCGATCCAAGAAATCGTTAATATTGGTGTCGGTCGGGCGGCTAGCGTCCTGAATGAAATGCTGGAAGCCCCGATTCGCCTGCAAGTTCCCTATATTAAAATTGGGTCGCCTCTGGATTTTCAATCTGAAATGGAAACTCGCCTCGGTGGGGAACAAGTTGCAGCGGTTCGCCAAGACTTCTCTGGATCTTTTGCGGGTTTAGCGGAGTTAGTTTTTCCCACCGATAGTGCTTCAATTCTCGCCGCTGTTCTTACGGGGGAAGAATTAGGAACACCGGATTTAGACGCTGTTCGCATTGGTACGTTAAGTGAGATTGGCAATATCTTAATCAACAGCGTGATTGGGTCTATTAGTAACGTCCTCAATCAACGTCTTGACTATGCCATTCCCAGCTACATCGAGGATACTGTCGAAAACTTAATCAACGTCGGCGACAATCAGCAGGAGAATACCATCCTGTTAGCCCAAACCCAATTTTTTATCGAACAACTGCAAATTCGCGGCGATATTATCCTCGTCTTTGAAGTCGGTTCCTTCGACGTATTACTGGACGCGATCGCGATGCTAACCACTGTGTAATCTGATTCATTTTTTTGAGCAATGACCAATGATAGAGAACGAGGCTTTCTGTGTAATCAGTGTAACTAAGCTTTTATCCTCTACCCGCATCTGGACAATAAATCTGTGAAATCAGTGTTTTGACCAATGACCCCTTAATCCGTCCATGCATGAGATAGAAATCGCTGCTGAAAAATTTGGCATTCTTGACCAAATGCCTTTGGGTGTCTGTATTCTCCGATCCGATTTCGTGGTCTTATTTTGGAATCGCTGTTTAGAGGATTGGACACACCTATCCAGAGATCAACTCTTAGGTCAAAAAATCAGTGACTATTTCGCTGATTTAAACCATCCCCGCTATGAAAAGCGGCTGAACTCCATCTTTTCCGGGGGACCCCCGACCCTTTTTTCCGCCCAACTCCATCCTCATTTTATTCCCGCCCATTTACCCAATGGACAACGGCGAATTCAGCGGACAACTGTCACCGCCATACCCGGCTTAACTGAGGAAGACTACTACGCCCTTTTATCCATTCAAGATGTTACTGAACTTAGTCAACAAGTTCAAGACTATCGAAAAATGCGCGATCGCGCTTTAGCAGAAGTCCAAGAACGACAACGCGCTGAAGCGGCTTTACGGTCTCAAGAAGAACAATTACAAGCGGTTTTTGATGCGGTTCCTGGTTTCGTCTCCTGGGTGAATTCGGATTTGCGATATCTAGGGGTTAATCGTCATCTAGCTGATACCTTTAACTTGACTGTCGATCATTTTATTGGTCAAGATGTCGGCTTTATGAAATCAAGTCACGTCTATGCTGACTTTATGCGTCAATTAAATGCCAGTCCCGAACCAGCCGATATTCAAGT
>CAZNNK010000942.1:0-2941 GCA_964574085.1 uncultured Coleofasciculus sp. | reverse complement strand
CCGAGAAAATCCCCAAGAACAAACAGTAAAAGAGAATAAACCCCAACCAGCACAACCCGCACCCGCGCCAGCATCCGGTGGTAACGCCGCTCCAGCTACTCCCCAGGTAGCCAATGAAGCTGGGAGTGCAGCAGCCGCACCAGAGATGGCAGAAGCGGGTGGCAATGTAGCAACAACAGAAGGTGATACTCAACAAACGGCAGCAGAAAGTGCAGCATCAGGTGGGGCATCAGCTACCCCAGGCGGCGGGGGAGCAACATCTCCCAGTTCCCCAGAAGAAGACCCAGAATTCCAGGGTGTGGTCGATAAGGCAAAGGGAGTAGCTGAGAAAGAAAAACAGCATGACCCCGCCGAAGCTGAATCCAAAGAAGCCCAAGACGCCGCTGAACCTCCGGGTAACGAAGTAGAGAGTAAGGCGCAAGACAAACAAGTTGGGGAAATGAACCAGCAGCAGCCTGGAACCTTTAATGCGAAGGCTTTCAAGGCAAAGCTGATGGAAAAAATTGGCGCAATTATTCCTGATAACGAAGAAGACGCCAAAAAATTCAAGGAGAGTAATCAGCTTGATGCGGTGAAGCAGGATGTCTCCTCACAAGTAACTGACGAGGAGAAAAAAGCAGCCGGTCCGATTGAGGAGAAAACCAAAGCCGCCCCTGATACCAGTGGTGTTGAACCGAAACCTGTCACGCCAATGCAGCCGCCAGAAGCAGGAGCTGCGCCAACTGATATTAATGCGGAGAAAGCTGCACCTAAGCCAAAACCTGATTCTGAAGTATCCGCACCGTTTGAGGCAAATAGTCAAGAACTAGATGACGAGTTAGCCAAGGCGAAAGTCCCGGAAGAGACACTGGAAAAATCAAATGAACCACAGTTTGTGGACGCGCTAAGTGCGAAGAAAGAAGCACAAACCCACGCTAAAGAAGCCCCACAAACCTATAGTCGGGATGAAAAAGCCACTATCAATAAGGCTGAAGCTGAGGCACAAACGACGAGCCAAACTCAGCTCCAGGGAATGCATGGTGAGCGTTCACAACTGTTGAATCAGGTGATGGGCGCTCAGAGTGAAACTCAGGGCAAGGATACCCAGGAACGGACTAAAATTGCCAACCATATTAATGGGATCTACCAAGATACGAAGAAAAAGGTTGAAGATGTTCTTAGTAATATAGATGAGGAAGTAACCAAGAAATTTGATGCGGGGGCTGCAACTGCCAAGCAGATATTTGAGAATTACGTTGACCAGAAAATGGAGGCGTGGGAGGATGAGCGCTATGGTGAATGGTATGACGTAACTGGATGGGATGAGCGAGTTAGTGATAGTTGGCATGGGTTGCCACCGGAGGTCAATCAATTCTTTGTCGATGGGCGGCAAAAGTATCTCGATTCAATGGATGGAACCCTGACTGACATTGCTAATTTTGTTGCCCAAAAACTGAATGAAGCTAAACAGAAAATTGCTGAAGGCAAGCAGAAAATTCAGGAACACGTTGCGGGTTTGCCGGAAAATCTCCGGAAAGTCGGACAGGACGCGGCACAGAACATTCAAGGAAAGTTTGATCAGTTAGAAGAGAGTGTTAATAACAAGCAAGATGAGTTAATTGACTCCCTGGCACAGAAATACAGTGAGAACCTGCAACAGCTTGATGCCGACATCGAGAAGCGCAAAGAAGCAAACAAGGGTCTGAAAGATAAAGCTAAAGACGCCATCGTGGGAACCGTTCAAACCATCATGCAACTGAAAGACATGCTGATGGGCGTCTTGGCAAAAGCTGCTGGTGCCGTGGAGAAAATTATTCTCGATCCTATTCAATTCTTAGGGAATTTAGTTTCTGGGATTAAGCAAGGATTCCAAAGCTTTGTCGGCAATATCTGGGAGCATCTGAAGAAAGGGCTACTGGGTTGGCTGACGGGTACGATGGCAAAGGCAGGCATTCAAATGCCAGAAAGCTTTGACCTCAAAGGCATCTTTACCTTAGTAATGCAGGTTCTGGGGTTGGCGTATGACTCGATTAAGTCACGGACAATCAAGGCTCTGGGTAAGAACGGAGAGAAGATGTTCAATGGGTTAGAAAAGACCTTTGAAGTCTTCGTTATCTTGAAGAATGAGGGATTAGCGGGTCTGTGGCAGTTCATTCAGGATAAGATTGGTGACCTGAAAGTGATGGTAATTGATACCATCCAGAATTTTGTGATTGAGAGTGTGATTAAACAGGGTGTGCTGTGGGTAATTAGCCTGTTGAACCCAGCCTCGGCATTTGCTAAAGCCTGCAAGATGATTTACGACATCATCATGTTCTTCATTGAGCGCGGTAGCCAGATTGTGGAATTGGTAAACGCGGTAATGGAGTCGGTGACAGCTATTGCGAATGGGGCGCTGGGTGGAGCCGCGAAGTTGATTGAGAATGCTTTGTCTAAAGCGCTACCTGTGGTGATTAGCTTCATGGCGAGTCTATTAGGCTTAGGTGGCATTAGTAAGAAGGTTCAGGAAATCATTCAAACTGTAAAAGGACCGATTGATAAGGCGATTGGTTGGTTGATTTCTCAAGCGGTGAAGTTTGCCAAGAAGATTGGTAAGAAACTTGGATTTGGTAAGGATAAGGGTAAGGGTAAGGGTAAGAAAGAGGGTGAGCAGCAAGGTGAAAATCAGGGTGAGCAACTTGAAGATAGTGAAGTGGGTAAAACCGTTAACTTCAGTGGTGGAGATGAAAGTCATCGTCTGTGGATAAAAACTCAGGGAACCTCAACCACCGTCATGGTTGCCAGTACACCGACTTCTGTTGAAGCGAAGCTGAATGAATTGCAAGGAAAGCTCGATTCTGTGCCAGACGACAAGCGTCCACAGGCTCAATCGTTGCTGGGTACTGCTCGTCAGCATTTGGGTACAACTGATCAGAAAGCCCAAAAGACTGCTAAGGAAATGGAGGAGGCGAAACAAAACTCA
>CAZNNK010000941.1:0-2944 GCA_964574085.1 uncultured Coleofasciculus sp. | reverse complement strand
ATTAAAAAGACCCTGCGGAAGTTTGTTGAGTACAAGTTGTATGAGAAGTATGACAGCCTAATTATCTATATACTAACGGAAAAGCAGCAGTCTTATTCGGGCAAGGGCTATTTAGAAGGCTGGACAGATAACTGCAAACCGTTACATCTTGAGCGTTTGTCTAAGAGTGCGATCGCGCTGCTTATGACTTATGCGGATATTTAGCGCAACTCTATCCTGAACAAGCAGAATCAGTGGCAAAAGTTGTTACAAATTTGAATTAATTTGATTATAATAATTGAGCGTGATGGCTACGCAGACAGTTCATACTGATATTATTTAGTCCGCGCAGGCGGACTTTGTTTGTGTAGCCGTGACTTCTAGTCGCCTCTGCAAAAATGGGATTACTGGTAATATAATGCATTTTTAGCTCCTATTCTAACCTTTGTATCTCTTGCCACAATCGATCTTATTCTGTTTTAGGTAGGGTAATAAACAAATCGAGCAATCGAAATAATAGAACGATATCCTCTCGCCCATACCCGCGATCGCACCAACTCTTCTCAAAATAGAACAAATGTACTAATATAGATCTCAATCAAGGTCTTGGAATTGTAGACGATGATGTGGCAACCCGGACAGAAATTACAACGAGGCAAATACGCGATCGCAAAAATCCTCGGACAAGGTGGCTTTGGTATCACCTACCTTGTCACAGACAAACAGGGGAATCCCTTGGTGATTAAAACCCTCAACGACTATCTGCAACGCCAATACAACGCCACCAAATATCAGCAGGATTTCATCAATGAAGCCTTACGATTAGCCAAATTCCGCCATCCTCATATCGTGCGCGTCGATGAAGTGATTAAAGAGGATGAGCAGTGGTGCATCGTTATGGAATATATAGAGGGAGAAACCTTAGCCCATCGGGTTTGGCATCACGGTGTTTTGTCCGAAGCCGAAGCGATAGGCTACATCCAGCAGATTGGCGAGGCGCTGACACTGATTCACAATCAAGGCTTACTGCACCGAGATATCAAACCCCTCAATATTATGCGGCGTCCTGTGGAAACTGTACCCGGAATTGCTGGATATGAAGCGGTTCTGATTGATTTTGGCATTGCTCGTGAATTTAACCCCAATATTACCCAAACCCATACCCAGTCGCTATCGGAAGGATTTGCCCCGATTGAACAATATGATTGGCGATCCAAACGAGGTGCTTATACTGATGTGTACGCTTTAGCCGCCACGTTGTATGCCTTGCTAACGGGTGAAATTCCCTTACCTGCACCGATGCGAGCTTATGGTTTAGAATTAGCACCCCCTCAACAACTTAATCCTAAAATTAGCGATCGCGTCAATCAAGCTATCCTCAACGGGATGGCACTTCAACCGGAAGCCCGTCCCCAATCCGTGGCAGAATGGTTGGTGATGTTGGGCAGTAGTACCGTAATATCAGGGCTTTCTCCGGAAGATTATCAGCGATTGCGGACTCTACTGGCGGCTCAACACTGGCAAGCGGCGGATCAAGAAACGGCTAAACTCATGCTGAAAGTATCAAGACGAGATGGCTGGTTGAGAGTAACAGATATTGAAAGGTTTCCGGCGCAGGAATTACATCTTATCGATAAGATGTGGAGAGAATACAGTGGCGATCGCTTCGGCTTAACTGTCCAAAAGCAAATCTGGCAGAGTATCGTAGATCAGCAGAAAACCCATTGGCAAGCTTGGTGTAGCTTTGGCGATCGCGTGGGATGGCGCGTGAAAGGAAATTGGGTATCCTATAATCGTCTCCAGTTCAGCCCAGATGCACCTGTTGGCGAATTGCCCGCGTTGGTGGTTTCTGATCGGTTTGCCTTGCGTCAGCAGGAGTCTGTTGTATCTTTGTTGTCACGTCAAGATTTGTAAGTCGGTGGAAACAATGCAAGTTAGCGGTTTTGATCGTCATTAGTCATTTATAACGATTTTTTGAGTCATATCATGTCCGCCGAAATAACCGTAATATCCTTTTTCCTTGCAACCTTGCTCCTTCCCTTCTGCCCTCTGCCGTCTGCCTTCTGCCTTCTGCCTTGTCTCCACCTAAATGAATGTGAGTATTCAACCGAACATAATATCATCCATGGCAAACTCTCGCCAACTTGCATTCCTCGCCCTCCGAGATATTCACAGCCACGGTGCGTTTACCGATATTGCGTTGGATCGAGTGCTTCGTCATACTACTCTCAACCGTCCTGATCGCGCTCTGTTAACGGATTTAGTCTATGGTACAACCAGACACACTCGCACCCTGGATGCCTTAATTGACCAACTGGGGAAGAAAAAAGCCCACCAGCAGCCCCCAGACTTACGCTTAATTCTGCATCTGGGCTTATACCAATTGCGTTATCTGCAACGGATTCCCCCATCAGCCGCCGTTAATACCAGCGTGGAATTGGCTAAAGTCAATCAATTAAAAGGATTAGCTGGGGTGGTTAATGGGGTACTCAGGCAGTATACCCGTCTAAACACCAATCCCCAATTAAACGATCCCTTGCTGTTACCCCCCCACCCCATCCAGCATCTGGGTATCCTCTATAGTTTTCCCGACTGGATCATCGAACTGTGGTTAAATCAATTGGGAATCGAGGAAACGGAAGCCCTTTGCCAATGGTTCAACCAACCGCCAACCCTTGACCTGCGGATCAATCCCTTGAACGCTTCCATCGATACGGTGGAGACAGGGATGCAAGCCGTAGGTGTTGAAGTTCAGCGCCTTCCCCACCTTCCCCAAGCCTTACGTCTCAAAAGAAGTACAGGTTCGGTGCAAACGCTTCCTGGATTCAACCAGGGATGGTGGACGATTCAAGATAGTAGCGCACAACTGGTGAGTCAATTACTCAAACCACAACCCACTGATGTCATCAAAGACGCCTGTGCAGCACCGGGCGGGAAAACCACGCATCTGGCTGAACTCATGGGC
>CAZNNK010000940.1:0-2945 GCA_964574085.1 uncultured Coleofasciculus sp. | reverse complement strand
CCCCCTCACCCCATCACCCCATCACCCCATCACCCCACAACTTATTCAGCAAACCCTACCTACTTATCTATCCTTCACTCAAATTCATTTGACCTCGAAAACCTGTAACAATGCGGCTACCATCTTTGAGGATATGAATCTCCATTTGATCAGATGCCCAGGTAATTTGGTCTTTTAATGCCGGATTGAATACCCGAACACGCTGATTTCGAGATGAGACGGGAGAATCGGGAGAATTAATGGCTAAAGATTCAACAAACGGACCATCGACTAAAATATCCAGTTGTCCTAATAACGCTTGTGCGCCTGGAGGAGCATCGGCTGATTGCAGTTCCCCGAACGTAAATCCACTAAATGACATAACATTTAACCCCGCCGCTTTGAGTTTCTTGGCTAACTGCGCTAGGGCTGGTGCTTGCCAAAAGGGTTCTCCCCCAGAAAAGGTGACGCCTTGATTTTGGGGATTGGACAAAATTTTATCGGCTAATTCATCAACAGCAATTAACTGATTAATTTCAAAAGACCAGGAGGCTGGATTGAAACAGCTTGCACATTCTCGGTTACATCCTTGCACCCAAACCACAGCGCGACAGCCAGGACCGTTTACTTCTGAGGAGTCAACGTATCCCATAATATTTAGATATCCAGGGGGAATGTCATTTGTTATTGGTTTTTTGTCATTTGTCATTGGTCATTTGTCCTTTGTCAAAGATTTCCACAACGCTTTAACTCAGTCGGGGCGGGTTTTGAACAAATATTATCTTCAACAGCGAAACGCAATTCCCTAAACCCGCCCCTACACACTCAAACTTTTTTAACGTGGAGCGCATCGAACAGGGATACTGGTTGCATCCTGTATTTTAGCGGCAAAGGCTTGTAAGACATCCCCACCCACTTGTTTTAATTGTTGTACAGGATAGGGACGTGATTCGGTAGGAGTATGATTACCGCGTCCATCGAGTTGATGAGTTAAGGGTTTAGGACGAGTGGGGGTGTTGAGTTGAATTTCATCGGGACGTAGCGATCGCACTAATTCTATGTACGTGTCTTGACTGACTTGATTCCACGGGGTTAACAGCATGGTTTGCAGTCCGATATGTCCTGGATATCCCTGACGAAATGCCTGAATACCCGTCCAGATTGTCTGCCAATCAAGTTCTATGACTGGACGATTAACGCGCCGTAGTTGCTCAGAATTCACCGCATCCAGTTTAACTGAAACTTTATCCGCCAAGGATAACGCCGCCTGTACATCGGGATCACCTAACAGCGTACCATTGGTCAAGACCAAGACAGGCTTGTGAGTCATGTCCTTAACCTGGGAAATAATCTCAGCCAAATTTAAGGCGAGAGTGGGTTCACCATTACCACTGAGAGTGACTACATCAACATCCCAAGGTGCAAAAGCTTGTAAATCTTGGATAATTTTTTCGGTAGGAACAAAAACGTGACGTTGGCGGGTGTGATGTTGAATTTCCCCTAACTGACAATAGACGCAGTTAAATGAACAAGTTGATTGGAGTCCAATGGGATCAATACCCAGCGATCGCCCGTAGCGCCAAGAGTCCACTGGACCATAGACGGAGGTGAATGTGGCGGTTGATTGAGTCGTCATAATTGTTCCTCCTGTATAAGGCGAGGATTACGCTCATCGATTCAATTTTGATGAGAAGTTTTTCTATTGTGCCTCCGTTTTGTGCGTGCCGCTACTCAGTCGCCACCCTTTGCCACTCCAGTATGACAACGGCGGGAATATTCAGGGAGATTGTGCGATCGCCTTTCAGGGGTAGAGACAGCTTAACCCCTGTAGTTGTTGGCAATTGGGACAACACGTCCTTGATATTATACTCACCCACATTGGCGGATGGGGATTGATCGGCAAACAGATCCTCAGCCTTGAAAACGTTACCCTTATTCGTTGTAATTGTTAAAGGGTAGGGGTGAACAAATTCTGCCATCCCAGGAAAACCAACCAAGCGTAGGCTAATATCTTGAGGTTCCCCCGCTTTAACCCGTTTGAATAGTACGATTTGCCAAGATTGACCCGTTTTATCCTGCAAAGTATGGCGAGATTGATACAGCATCTGTCCAGGTGCTTCTTCGATTTGACGGATTGAAGCAATGGCTGATGCAGGGGTAAGACTTCCCCAACTGATAACCATCAGCAGGACAATTGCACCCAGTAACAGTAACCTCGATAGCCATCGCCGCATCTCACACCAGATACTGATTTGAGCGTTTGATTTTTTAAGTTTTGATTGTGCCATTTTTGATCAATTCAAACAATAAATAGAGGGTCAGGACAAATGACAAATGACCAATGACAAACTTAACAGCTTAAGGAGTTAGCGCCTCTTGCAATCCTTGCTGAACATCAGGTAGAAATACAGCATACATTCCCCGCAAGTCACCGACATTAAAGTCAAAGGCGCGGTCTTGAGGATAGTTTTGTTGGACAAATTCAGGACGGGAGTCTTTCGCACCATGACAAGCTAGACAACTGGCTTCTACATTAATTCGTCGATAGTAGCGTGTCCCTGAAACGCCATTGAGCGTTTCCCGTTGCCAAAAGCCGATTAACTGAGGATTCTTTTCTAACTGAGCGAGTGCCATTTTAGACTGAAGGTTATCTGGAGCATGGGCAGGGTTACGGTATTTAGTCGCGATTTGTTTCACCAGCCAGCCATTGTCTTGACTGAGTTTTTTGGCTTTCATCCCGACCGGTTTGCAGACTTGTTTCATCGTCTGTAGGGTTGGTTCCTCGGTGCGACCTTCTAGAGTAGAGGCTAAACCAGACCGCATAGCGTCTAGGTACTCAACTTCCTGCACGGCTTTGGCTAATTCAGCCGGGTCAGTTTGGGCATTCGCGGCTGGAGGATACCCACTCAAGACCATTACTCCGATCAGGATTGCTAGGACAATTCTTCTGAGAGATTTCCATACCA